>NZ_BCBT01000019.1:0-101740 GCF_001320965.1 Pseudomonas sp. NBRC 111143
GGGGCAGCGCTGCCCTTGAGCGTGGCGCCGACCCTGTGGGAGCGGGTTTACCCGCGAAGCAGTCGCCGCCGCTCGTGAAAAAACGTTTCAGTTTTCGATTAAATGATGGCCTTATAATGGCCACTACCTGTGAAAAAGTTCTCACAGATCAACGCAAATTCGTATATAGTACGCGCCGGTCTTTTAGCGGACCTCAAAATCAGGTGGTGCAAACCCTCCGAGTCCAGCTTCGGCTGCACGTCCGCTAGGCGGACCTTTCCCACGTAATTCTTTTTCAATCGTTTTCGCAAATCCCCGCCGCCAAAGCTGCCTGGGTGACCTCCGGGTCTTTCAAGGCATGTGCAGCTTTGGAGCATGGGTCTTTGCGGATGCACATAGAGGCAGACCCATGACCCAGGAAACCGGCGGATTCGCCGCTCTCGATCTTCATCCGAACATCGTTGCCGCCGTTCTGGCCACCGGCTATGAAGAGCCGTCGGCCATCCAGCAACAGTCGATCCCGATCATCCTCGCCGGTCATGACATGATCGGCCAGGCGCAGACTGGCACCGGCAAGACCGCTGCCTTCGCCCTGCCGATCCTCAACAAGATCGACGTGAGCAAGCGCGAACCGCAAGCCCTGATCCTGGCGCCAACCCGTGAGTTGGCGCTGCAAGTAGCCACCGCTTTCGAAACCTACGCCAAGCAGATGCCGGGCGTTAACGTGGTGGCTGTGTACGGTGGTGCCCCGATGGGCCCACAACTGCGTGCCATCCGTAACGGTGCGCAGATCGTCGTCGCCACGCCTGGCCGTCTGTGCGACCACCTGCGTCGTGACGAGAAGGTGCTGTCCACCGTTCAGTACCTGGTACTCGACGAAGCCGACGAAATGCTCAAGCTGGGCTTCATGGACGACCTCGAAGTGATCTTCGACGCCATCCCTGCCACCCGCCAGACCGTGCTGTTCTCCGCGACCCTGCCGTCGTCGATCCGTTCGATCGCCGAGCGTCACCTGCGCGAGCCCAAGCACGTCAAGATCCAGAGCAAGACCCAGACCGTCACCGCGATCGAGCAGGCCCACCTGATGGTCCACGCCGACCAGAAGATCCCGGCTGTGCTGCGTCTGCTGGAAGTCGAGGAATTCGACGCGCTGATCGCCTTCGTGCGTACCAAGCAAGCCACCCTGGACCTGGCCGCCGCGCTGGAAGCGAAGGGCTACAAGGCTGCCGCGCTGAACGGCGATATCGCCCAGAACCAGCGTGAGCGCGTCATCGACTCGCTCAAGGACGGTCGCCTGGACATCGTCGTCGCTACCGACGTCGCTGCCCGTGGCCTGGACGTACCGCGCATCACCCACGTGTTCAACGTGGACATGCCATACGATCCGGAATCCTACGTACACCGTATCGGCCGTACCGGTCGTGCTGGTCGCGATGGCCGCGCACTGCTGCTGGTGACGCCGCGTGAGCGTCGCATGCTGCAGGTGATCGAGCGTGTTACCGGGCAGAAGGTTGCCGAGGCTCGTCTGCCTGGCCCACAGGCCGTGCTGGATGCGCGTATCAAGAAGCTGACCGCAAGCCTCGCACCGCTGGTGGCTGAAGCTGAGGCCACCCATGGTGAGCTGTTCGACCGCCTGACCGCCGACCTGGGCTGCTCGGCTCGCGCGCTGTCTGCCGCGTTGCTGCGCAAGGCCACCAATGGCCAGCCGCTGGACCTGGCTGCCGTCGAGCGCGAGCAACCGCTGGTGCCGACCTACACGCCGCGTGAGCGCACCGGCGAGCGCAGTGATCGTGGTGAGCGCAGCGAGCGCGGTGACCGCGAGCGTCGCGCGCCGATGCCGCTGGCCGAAGGCCGCGTGCGTTGCCGTACCGCCCTGGGTGCCCGTGATGGTATCGCCGCCAAGAACCTGTTGGGTGCGATTCTCAATGAAGGCGGCCTGGCCCGTGACGCTATCGGTCGCATCCAGGTGCGCGACAGCTTCAGCCTGGTCGAGCTGCCGGAAGAGGGCCTGGAGCGTCTGCTGTCCAAGCTCAAGGACACCCGCGTGGCCGGCAAGCAACTGAAGCTGCGCCGCTATCGCGAGGACTGAGTCCTGCAGCAATGAAAAATCCCCGGCTTGCCGGGGATTTTTTTGCCTGCCGATTGGCGGGTGTGGAATCAGTCGAACCTGTAGATATCCATTCCCAATGCTCCCATCGTGAAGCCCTGGTGCACGATCCCGAACCTGTCGCCTGCGCCCATGGCAAAGAACAAGGGCAGCAGGTGCTCATCGCTCGGGTGGTTGCGCACCGCGTAAGGTGCCTGCTGCCGATAGTCTTCCAGCGTGGCCGTATCCTCTGCCTTCAATTGCTCGACCACCCAGTCGCGGAACGCGCGTGCCCAGGGCTCGATGGCGTCTGGCCCGGCATGCCAGTCCAGTTCGCCCAGGTTGTGGGTAATGCTGCCGGAGCCGACCAGCAGTATGCCCTGGGCGCGCAAGCCGGCCAGGGCCTTGCCAACCTGCAACTGCAGGGCTGGACCCTGGCGGCTGGGCAGCGAAACCTGGATTACCGGGATGCCAGCATCCGGGTACATGAGCGACAGTGGCACCCAGGTGCCGTGGTCGAAGGGGCGTTGTGCATCGAGCTGGGCGGGCAGCCCGGCGTCACCGAGCAAACCTGCTACCTGGCGTGCCAGCTCGGGGGCGCCAGGGGCCGGATACTGCACGGCGTATAGCGCAGCAGGGAAGCCGCCGAAGTCGTGCCAGGTCTGGGGCTGGGCGCCACTCATCACCGACAGTCCCTGGCTCTCCCAGTGCGCGGAAACCACCACGATCGCCTTCGGCCGCGGCAGGCCTGCCGCCAGGCGGGCCAGTGCCGGTCCACTGGCGCCGGGTTGCAGGGCGAGCATAGGCGAACCATGGGAAATGAACAGGCTAGGCAGCATGGCGGGGTCCTGAGCGGTTAAGATGCCGCCATCTTCGATCAGTTACCGATCGACATCCAATATAAGTTTTGCAAGTTATCTATCGAAAAAATTGGAGGAGTCATGGAGCCAGCGTTCTGGCACAAGCGGTGGGCGGACAACCAGATCGGCTTTCACCAGTCGCAGGTGAACCCGTACCTGCAGGCACACTGGCCCATGCTGGCCCCCGGCAGCCAGGTGCTGGTGCCCTTGTGCGGCAAGAGCCTGGACGTCGCCTGGTTGGCGGGGCAGGGGTATCGCGTGCTAGGGGTGGAAATGTCGCAACGTGCGGTGGCGGATTTCTTCCGGGAGCACAGCCTTGAGGCCGAGGTGTCCCGCCATGGCGCCTTCGAGATTTGGCGCAGCGGCCTGGTGGAGCTGTGGTGTGGTGACTTCTTCGCCTTGCAGGCGGAAGATCTGGCACAGTGCGCGGGGCTCTATGACCGCGCTGCGGTGATTGCACTACCGCAGGCGCTGCGTACCCGTTACTTTGAGGTGCTTTCTGCCTGCCTGCCGGCTGCTTGCCAGGGGCTGATGGTTACCTTGGATTACGATCAGTCGCGTCTGGATGGGCCGCCGTTCTCGGTGCCGGATGACGAAGTCCGGCGCGGATTTGCTGGATGGCAAGAAGTGGCCGAGTTGGAGGCGCCGGATATCATCGAGGACAGCCCCAAATTCCAGAAGGCGGGAGTCGGCAGCCTGATGGAGCGGGTCTATCGGTTGCAGCGATGATCGGCCTTCTTCTGGCCAGAATACGAGCAAAGAAAAGGGCGACCTGAGTCGCCCTTTCCATTTGCCGCGTTGAATCAACCGCGACGACGCAGTGCATCGATACGGTCTTCCAGCGGCGGGTGGCTCATCAGCAGGCCGGCGAGGCCCTGCTTGAGGCCGCCGTTGATGCCGAAGGCCTTCAACGTATCTGGCATGTGCACCGGCATACCTTGTTCCGAGCGCAGGCGCTGCAGGGCAGCGATCATCGCGCCAGTGCCTGCCAGGCGAGCCCCGGCTTCGTCGGCGCGGTACTCGCGGCGGCGCGAGAACCACATGACGATGATGCTGGCCAAAATGCCCAGGATCAGTTCGGCGACGATGGTCGCGACGTAATAGGCGATGCCCTGACCTTCTTCGTTCTTGAAGATCACCTTGTCGACGAAGTTGCCGATGATACGTGCGAAGAACATCACGAAGGTGTTCACCACGCCCTGGACCAGTGCCAGGGTGACCATGTCGCCGTTGGCGACGTGGCCGATCTCATGGGCCAGTACCGCACGTACTTCGTCCCGCGAGAAGCGCTCGAGCAGGCCCTGCGAAACGGCGACCAGTGCGTCGTTGCGGTTCCAGCCTGTGGCGAAGGCGTTCGCCTCGTAGGCGGGGAACACGCCCACTTCCGGCATCTTGATGCCCGCCTCGCGGGACAGCTCCTCGACCGTCTGCAGCAGCCACTGTTCGTGGTGGGTGCGCGGCTGGGTGATGATCTGGGTGCCGGTGGTCATCTTCGCCATCCACTTGGAGATGAACAGCGAAACCAGCGAGCCAGCAAACCCGAACACGGCGCAGAAGACCAGCAGGCGGCTCAGGTCCAGGTCGACGCCGTTGGCGGCCATGAACCCGTTGAAACCGAACAGGCTGAGGGTAATGCTTGCAACCAGCACCACCGCAAGGTTGGTGGCTACAAACAACAGAATGCGCATCATGGTTGTTACGTTCTCCTGACGGATGAAAATGTCGCTCTACTGCGGGGTATATAAGGTGGCGGCCGAGGCGATTCAACTGGCCGACTATTTCAAACTGTGTACCGCGAAGTATGACAGAGCCGCGGCGAGTCGCCGGGAGATAGACCGTTGCAGGATGTAAGAATTCATCCGTGGGGCGGAGGACGTCGTGCCAACACGGCCGGTTGGCACGACAAGGCCTTGATCGCTTACTGCGAGTAGGTGCGCAGGAAGTTGCCGATGCGGCCGATGGCTTGCTCCAGGTCATCCACTCGCGGCAGGGTGACGACGCGGAAGTGGTCCGGCCACGGCCAGTTGAAGGCGGTGCCCTGGACGATCAGCAGTTTCTCTGACAGCAGCAGGTCGAGGACGAACTTCTCGTCGTTGTGGATCGGGCAGACCTTCGGGTCGATTTTCGGGAAGGCGTACAAGGCGCCCATAGGCTTGACACAGCTGACGCCGGGGATGGCGTTGAGCAACTCGTAGGTGCGGTTGCGCTGTTCGAGCAGGCGGCCCGGCGGCAATACCAGGTCGTTGATGCTCTGGTAGCCACCCAGGGCGGTCTGGATGGCGTGCTGCGCCGGCACGTTGGCACACAGGCGCATGTTGGCCAGCATGTCGATGCCTTCGATATAGCTCTGCGCGTGGTGCTTGGGCCCGGAGATGATCAGCCAGCCGGAGCGGAAGCCTGCGACCCGATAGGACTTCGACAGGCCGTTGAAGGTCAGGCACAGCACGTCCGGGGCGAGCGAGGCGGTGCTGATGTGCACGGCTTCGTCGTAGAGGATCTTGTCGTAGATCTCGTCGGAGAACACCACCAGGTTGTGCTGGCGGGCCAGTTCCAGCATGCCGAGCAACAGTTCCCTGGAGTACACCGCGCCGGTCGGGTTGTTCGGGTTGATGATCACCAGGGCCTTGGTGTTCGGGGTGATCTTGGCCTTGATATCGTCAAGGTCGGGGAACCAGTCGGCCTGCTCGTCGCACAGGTAGTGCACGGGTTTGCCGCCGGCCAGGCTCACCGCTGCGGTCCACAGTGGGTAGTCGGGGGCCGGGATCAGCACCTCGTCATTGTTGTTGAGCAGCGCCTGCATCGACATCACGATCAGCTCGGACACCCCGTTGCCCAGGTAGATGTCCTCGATACCGACGCCTTCGATCTGCTTCTGCTGGCAGTATTGCATCACCGCCTTGCGCGCGCTGAACAGGCCTTTGGAGTCGCTGTAGCCCTGGGCGGTCGGCAGGTTGCGGATCACGTCCTGGAGGATTTCGTCCGGCGCCTCGAAACCAAAGGGCGCCGGGTTGCCGATGTTCAGCTTGAGGATGCGCTGGCCTTCCTCTTCCAGACGCTTGGCGTGCTTGAGCACCGGACCGCGAATGTCGTAGCAGACATTGGCGAGCTTGTTCGATTTGCTGAACTGCATGATGTGATCCCGAATGGATAAGTCGCGGGGCGCGGTCGTCAAAAGGTTTGAAAAGGACGGGGCGCGGGTGCCAGACTGATCGTCTGCACACAAGCCAACTAATATACGTGCCACCCGCGCCAGGGAAAAGACGGCGCAGGGTGAAATTCAGCCTGCCGAGGTCCATCCATGCAAAAGATCGACAAAACACTTGAAGAATGGCGCGAGATGCTCGATCCCGCTCAATACCAGGTATGCCGCCTGAAGGGGACCGAACGACCGTTCACAGGCAAATACAACAGCGAAAAGCGCGCCGGCATCTATAACTGCATCTGCTGTGGCCTGCCGTTGTTCGATGCGCAGACCAAGTTCGACTCCGGTTGCGGCTGGCCGAGCTTCTACGCGCCGATCGAGGACAGTGCGATGATCGAGATCCGCGACACCTCCCACGGCATGATCCGCACCGAAGTCACCTGCGCCCAGTGCGATGCGCACCTGGGCCACGTGTTCCCGGACGGCCCGCCACCGACAGGGCTGCGCTACTGCATCAACTCGGTATGCCTGGATTTCAAACCGCAAGCGTGAAGGGAGATCGACATGGCCGATGCGTTGCTGGACATTCCCTGCGTCACCCTCAAGGGGGAGCAGACAAAACTCGGCGACTTCGCCGGCAAGGCGCTGCTGGTGGTCAATACCGCCAGTCAGTGCGGTTTCACACCACAGTACAAGGGGCTTGAGAAACTGTGGCAGGACCATGCCGCGCAGGGCCTGGTGGTACTGGGCTTTCCGTGTAATCAGTTCGGCAAGCAGGAACCGGGCGATGCGTTGGAAATCTCGCAGTTCTGTGAACTCAACTTTGGCGTGAGTTTCCCGCTGTTTCGCAAGATCGAGGTGAACGGCCCCGGCGCCCACCCGCTGTTCGCCGAGCTGAAGAAGCGTGCGCCCGGCCTGCTGGGGACGCAGAAGATCAAGTGGAACTTCACCAAGTTCCTGGTCGACCCGTCCAGTGGCAAGGTCACGCGCTACGCACCGACCACCAAGCCACAGGCGCTGGAAGCCGATATCGAGCGTCTGCTCAGCCGCTGACCGGCACCCAATGGTCGATCAGGGCGAGTAATTCTTCGCGCCGGAACGGCTTGGCCAGGTAGTCGTTCATGCCCGCGGCGCGACAGCGTTCGCGCTCTTCGGGCATGGCGTTGGCGGTCAGGGCGACGATCGGCAGGTCGGGCCAGCGCCCGCTCTGGCGGATGCGCCGGCTGGCCTCGTAGCCATCCATCACCGGCATGTTGCAGTCCATCAGCACCATGTCGAAGCCTTCGCGCTCGAGGATCTCCAGCGCTTCGGCACCATGGGCGGCCACCTGCACCTGGCAGCCGAGCTTGGCGAGCATGCCCTTGGCTACCAACTGGTTCACGGGGTTGTCTTCCACCAGAAGGATCTGTGCGCGTCGCTCCAGCAGGCGGCCGACCTCGGAGGGTGCGGGTGTAGCGTTTTCGCCTTGCAGGGTGCGGCGCAGCATCTGGTACAGGGCATTGCGCGCCAGCGGGCGAGCCTGCTGGTGCAAAGGGGCCAATTGCGCGGTCTGCTCTGCGGGCAGGAAGTTGCCATAGGCCGTGACCAGCAGGATCGGTGCGTTGACACCGGGGCGCAGTTCGAACAGGTGCTCGGTGTCGTCGGTGATGAGCAGGTCGATGGCCATGCCGTCGAGCCCACTGGCATCGTCGCGTCGCTGATAATCCAGCCCCCAGCTTGGCAGCAGGCCATGCAACAGTTCAGCCAGACCGCTGGAGGCGTTGCTCAGTGCCACCACCTGACCCTTAAGCGGCGCAGGCGGGACTGCTTCGGTGTGCGTGGGCAGCGGAAGATCGGCGCTGAAGCGGCTGCCGAAGCCGGTTTGCGAGTTGATATGCAGATGCCCGTGCATGGCCTTGCACAGGTTACGGGTCAGGGCCAAGCCCAGGCCGGTGCCGCCATACTGGCGGGTGATGCCTGCGCCAGCCTGGGTGAAGGGCTGGAAGATGCGCACCTGGGCTTCCTCCGGGATTCCGATACCGGTGTCGCACACTTCCAGGCGTACGCCGCCAACGATGCTCGAAAGACGAAGGTCGACACGCCCGAAGCGGGTGAACTTGAGCGCATTGGACAGCAGGTTGCTGACGATCTGGCGTACCCGGGTGGGGTCGCCGAGCACGGAGCTGGGAAAGTCCGGAGCGATCAGGCAGGTCAGTTCCACACTGGGCGCGGCGTTCTGCGACAGCAGGTTGGCGGTGTCCTCGACCATTGCCCCCATGTCGAAAGGGATGCGTTCGAGCTCCAGTTGCCCGGCATCGAACTTGGACAGGTCGAGGATATCGTTGAGCAGCTCGACCAGCACCTTGCCTGAGTCGTGGGCGATCGACAGCTGCTGGCGTTGCTCGGCGTTCAGCCCGCTGTCCAGGGCCAGGGCGATCATGCCGAGCATGCCGTTGAGCGGTGTGCGGATCTCGTGGCTCATGTTGGCCAGGAAGGCGGCGCGCGCCTGGGCCATGTCCAGGGCGCGGCGGCGGGCTTCCTCCAGTTCCTCGTTGGACTGGCTCAGCCGGCTGTTGCTGGCCTTGAGTTCTTCGGTGCGGGCCGAAACGATGTCTTCCAGTTCGTTGAGGTACTGGGTGAGGCGGTTTTCAGCGTTGCGCCGCTGCTGGATCTCGGTGGCCATGCTGACGAATTGCTGGTTGGCGACCTTCACCAGTACCCCGATCTCGTCGTGTTCATGACCGTTGGGGTAGTCCAGACGCGTCTGGCCGGGCTGGCGTGGGTCGCTGCCGCTCAGGGCGCCGATGACGGTGACCAGGGGTTTGGTCAGCATGATGTAGAACAACCCCAGGAGAATGCCGGTCAGCACCAGGCTGCGGGCGAAGCCGTTGAGCAGGGTGATGCCGGCTCGGTCGAGAAAGCGGCTGCCGAAGGCATAGGTGTCGACATCCAGGTACAGGGTGCCGAGGTAATCGTCGGGCATGTGGGCGAGGAACAGGCGATCCTTGAACTGGCGCTGCTCGCCGAACAGGAAGTCGCTGAGCGGCCGGTAGCTGTCTTCCTGGCGCGGGCGATGGACGTCGGCCAGCACCGTATCGTTGTTGTCGATCAGGCGTGCGCGGATGATCGCTGGCGATTGCAGCAGCCCGCCGGTGAGCTCCTGGGCCAGCTCCGCGTCGATGTTATAGGCGATGCGCGAGGCCGGGTCATGGCTTATTTGCAGCAATGCCTGCACTTCGCGGTTGATGGACGCGTCTTCGCTGGCATAATCGATGCCGATCTGGATGAGACTGAGCAATGTTCCCAGGATGAAGCCGACCAGGACTGTCAACCGGGCTTGCTTGTATGACAGGCGATTGGTGAACTTGATATCCATGGTTCCCGAGCCGGTTCAACGCCCCTTGCGCTGCGCAAGCATAGCCGATCAGCCCCGGCTGCTGGCGGGTCTGTCTGTTGTTTCGAGCGATCCAATCAATGGGCCGGTGCGCGGCCATCGCGAGACGAGCTCGCTCCCACAACCCCTGTTGGCTCTGTAGGGGCAGTGTCGTCGCGCAATGGCTGCGCCTCGGCTCCTGAATCGGTCTTGATTAAGGAAACCTTCATGGACACCCGCCTCATTGCATTCCTGGAACACGCTGAATCCATACTGACGCGCCTCGAACCACTGCTGCCGGCGCCCCGCCCGCAGATCGACTGGTCGTCGACCCTCGCTGCGCGCTGGCAGCGTGATGGCCGCAGCGGCTACCTCATGCCATTGGAAGTCAGCCTCGACATCCGGCTCTCGGACCTGATCGGGGTCGATCAGCAGCGTGAGCAACTGGGCCGCAACACCCATCAGTTCATCAATGGCATGCCCGCCAACCACGCCCTGCTGTGGGGCTCGCGGGGCACCGGCAAGTCGTCGCTGGTACGTGCGCTGCTGGCCGAACATGCCGGGCAGGGCCTGCGCCTGATCGAGATCGAGCGCGATCATCTGGCCGACTTGCCGCGGGTGGTCGAGCAACTGCAAAAGCTCGAGCAACGCTTCATCCTGTTCTGCGACGACCTTTCGTTCGAGGCGGGAGAGGGCGATTACCGGGTGCTCAAGAGTGTGCTCGATGGTTCGCTCGAACAGGCGCCGGACAACGTCCTGCTCTATGCCACCTCGAACCGCCGTCACCTGGTGCCCGAGAAGCAGAGCGACAATGAAAACTGGAAGATGATCGACGGCGAACTGCACCCCAACGAAGCGGTGGAAGACAAGATCGCCCTGTCCGACCGTTTTGGCTTGTGGTTGTCGTTCTACCCGTTCACCCAGGAGCATTTCCTCAACGTGGTCGAGCACTGGATCGGCCAACTGGCGCGCCCGGCCGGGCTGGTCTGGCAGCGTACTGAAGAACTCGACATCCTCGCTGCGCGCTGGGCCACCGGCCGTGGCAACCGTAATGGCCGTTGTGCCTACCAGTTCGCCCGCTACTGGGTTGGACTGCAATTGCTGGAGCAGAACCAATGATCGACCTCAACGCCAGTGGCAAAGGCCTCGATGGCTACGACCTGCTGGCTGCGCAAGTGCAGGCGCTGTTCGCCGACGAGCGTGATTTCATCGCCAACGCCGCGCAGTTCTCGGCATTTCTCTACCACCAGGTGGAAGACCTGAATTGGGCGGGTTTCTACCTCAACCGCAACGAGGAACTGGTGCTCGGGCCGTTCCAGGGGCAGGTGGCGTGCGTGCGCATCGCATTCGGCAAGGGTGTGTGTGGTGCGGCAGCAGCCACCCTGCAGACCCAGCGAGTGGAGGATGTGCATGCCTTCCCTGGGCACATCGCCTGTGACAGCGCATCCAACAGCGAGCTGGTGATTCCGCTGGTAAAGGAGGGCAGGCTGATTGGCGTGCTCGACCTGGACAGCCCGAGCCTTGCGCGTTTCAGTGAGGCCGATCAGCGAGGGCTGGAACGCCTGGCGTCGATCTTCCTGGCGTTGAGCGACTGCTGAAAAACAAGAAGGGCCGCTTTTGCGGCCCTTCTTGTTTTCAACGGTTGTGGATCAGTCGTAGATCACCCGCTTTTTCCACGTCTCGTCTTCATCGGTTTTCAGACCCTGGGTCAGCGCGTTCTGGTCATTTTCGGCCGGCTCCATCTGGTCCAGTACTTGCGCGTTGGCGCGAGCGAGTAGTTTTTCCAGGTAGGTCAGCTGCTCTTCATATTGTTTCGGTTCCGGTTGTTTGCGCAGGTACTGCACGCCGCGTTCGAACGCCAGGCGCGCATGGCCAGGTTGATTCTGCTGCAACGCCTGCTGGCCCAGGTTATTGAAGAATTCGATGTGCAGTAATACCAGGATGTGGCGAATTTCCCTGACCCAGTACTTGCCTTCGTTGGACTGCAGGAAGTTTTCCTGGGTAGCGCGCACGATCTGGTTGTGCAGCGACTCGAGCAGGAAGCGCACGTCCTTGGCCTTGACCTCGGTCTGAATCGGGCTCGGCGGGTTGTTGACCGGCAACTTGTCGCCCTTGGCAATCAACCCTTCGAGTTCGACGATGCGCGCCTTGAAATCGCCGTTGTGCTTGTCCAGCGCCAGCAGGCGCTGATTGAGGTTCAGCTCCAGGCGGGTCAGCAGCAGCTTGAGCGCCGGGGTCATCAGTTGGCCGGGGAAGGTTTCGGTGATCTCGCCGCAGCGGCGCAGGCGTTCGGTCAGCTCGACTTTAAGGCGCGCGCGCTCGAGCTTGGCGTTTTCCACGACATTGTTAAGGTAGCCGATCACGATCAGCAACGCGATACCCGCCACGATGAGCAGGGTGATCAGAAGTGGTGTCACCGTTAACGCCTCATGAAGAAGTTTTGCATCATTGAGTGTAGTGAGTTCGCCAGGGGGCGAACAGTACAGCCTGGCGGACAGGCTCTACCCATGGGTGTCGGCTCAAGGCCAAAAATCTACAGTGCTGGCACTTTGATGCGAGCTTGCCGGGCTGGCGTCAGAAAAGCAACGCCAATCCCCGGGCGAATCATGCGCGACCTATGTACAGGGGCGGAAGTCGTTGATTTAAATAAATTTCCACAAAGGGGTTGACGGCTTGTCGAGGCATCCATAGAATGCGCGCCACTTGCAGCGTAAAGCACACAGCCAAACGCAGCAGGCAGTGAAGTTGTAGTGTGTCCCCTTCGTCTAGTGGCCTAGGACACCGCCCTTTCACGGCGGTAACAGGGGTTCGAGTCCCCTAGGGGACGCCAATGCGGGAATAGCTCAGTTGGTAGAGCACGACCTTGCCAAGGTCGGGGTCGCGAGTTCGAGTCTCGTTTCCCGCTCCAGTTTTAGAACTGTGGCGTCCATTGACGGTGCAGCGGCAGTGAAAGGTTCAGGCCATTCACGCCAAATGCGGTTTTGCTTCACATTGCGGGAATAGCTCAGTTGGTAGAGCACGACCTTGCCAAGGTCGGGGTCGCGAGTTCGAGTCTCGTTTCCCGCTCCATTTGAAAACGCCACTTCATCGAAGTGGCGTTTTTTTTGCCTCCAAAAACATCGCAGCCATGGGGCCACGGACATTTGAAATGCCCGTGGCCATTTTTGCTCAGTGGCGCTCGCCCTGGTCGGGTGCGCTCAGCAACTGCTTCTCCAGGTTCCAGTCGAAGGGCTCTTCATTCTGCTCGGCCTCGTAGCGACGCTCTTCCAGCGTCTGGTACAGCTCGAGTTCTTCATCGGGCATGTAGTGCAGGCAGTCGCCGCCGAAGAACCACAGCAGGTCACGCGGAACCAGATGAGCGATCTGCGGGTAGCGCGTGATCACCTGGCAGATCAGGTCCTGGCCCAGGTACTGGCTTTCCAGTGGGTTCTGCGGCAGCAGGGTCAGCAGTTCGTCGAAGCGTTCGAGGAACAGGGCGTGGCTTTCTTCCGGCACTTGCTCGGCGTCGCCCAGGGCCACCAGGATGGTGCGCAGGTGTTGGAGCAGTTGCAGGTGGTACTCCAGGTGGGGGTTGGCCATGGGGGCGATCCTCTGGTGTTGAAACGGGGGCCGGAGTATACGCAGGTTTTGCCCCGCAGGGGCAGGCGCAGCCGCTCGTACTGCCTTGACCGCCGGCCCGCCAGGGGCCGGGGATCTGTCTGACTGAAGGTGCTCAGCGCACCTTGCCATCCGCGGGCAGCAGTTGCGCCTTGTCGAAAGCATCCACATCGATCACTGTCCGGCGCGCGGCTTCGGCTGCCTGGAGTCTCTCGCCTTCATCAGCCTGCAGCACGCCGGCCTGCACGGCGGCTTCGATGTCCGACTGGCCCGGCGCGGGATGCACCTTACCCTCCTTGAGCCCCTGGTGCAGCGCCTTGTGCAGTGGCGCCACCTCGTCCAGCAGGTCGCAAGCTGTCTGCAGGGCGGCTACCGGATCACCTTCGCCGTCAGGGCGGAAGCAGCCCGCCAGCAGTTCCTCCAGTGCCGGATCACCCTTGCGTCGGCCGATCAGTTCAGCGACTTCTTTATCCAGTTCATCGCTTGGCCCGGTGTGGCGGCGACCGAACGGGAAGACCAGAACCCGCAACGCACAGCCGATGAAGCGATTGGGGAAGTTGTCGAGCAGCCGGTCGAGGGCCTTTTCGGCCTGCCCCAGGCTTTCTTCCAGCGCCCAGCGCAGCAGAGGTTGCATGTGCTCGGGTGAGCCGAGGTCGTGATAGCGCTTGAGCGCTGCGGATGACAGGTACAGGTAGCTGAGGACATCCCCCAGGCGCGCGCTCAGGCGTTCGCGCCGCTTCAGCGCGCCGCCGAGCAGCATCATCGACAGGTCGGCAAGCAAGGCGAATGCGGCCGCCTGACGGTTCAGCGCACGGAAGTAGCCCTGGCTGAGGGCGTCGCCCGGCATCTTCTCGAAGTGCCCCAGTCCGATGCCGAGCACGAAAGTGCTGGCCGCATTGCTGGCGGCGAACATGATGTGCTTCATCAGCAGATCGTCGAACTCGTTGAGTGCCTGCTCGCGATCCTCGCGCCCAGCGAGGGCCATTTCCTTGAGGACGAAGGGGTGGCAGCGGATCGCGCCCTGTCCGAAGATCATCAGGTTGCGTGACAGGATGTTGGCGCCCTCGACGGTGATGAAGATCGGCGCGCCCTGCCAATTGCGACCCAGGTAGTTGTTCGGGCCCATGATGATGCCTTTGCCACCGTGTACGTCCATGGCGTGCTGGATGCATTCACGGCCGCGTTCGGTCAGGTGGTACTTGAGGATTGCCGAAAGTACCGAGGGCTTCTCGCCCAGGTCCACTGCCTTGGCGGTGAGCAGGCGGGCGCTGTCCATCAGCCAGGCGTTGCCACCGATTCGTGCCAGCGATTCCTGGATGCCCTCGAAGGCGGACAGCGGCACGTTGAACTGCTCGCGGACGCGGGCGTACTGGCCGGTGACCAGGCTGGTGTACTTGGCAGCGCCTGTGCCAACCGCAGGCAGCGAGATGGAGCGCCCGACCGACAGGCAGTTCATCAGCATCATCCAGCCCTTGCCGAGCATGTCCTTGCCGCCGATGAGGAAGTCCAGGGGCACGAACACGTCCTTGCCGCTGTTCGGACCATTCATGAAGGCTGCACCCAGCGGCAGGTGGCGCTTGCCGATCTCCACGCCCGGAGTGTCGGTGGGGATGAGTGCCAGGCTGATGCCCAGGGATTCCTGTTCGCCCAGCAGGTGATCGGGGTCGTAGGCCTTGAAGGCCAGGCCCAGCAGGGTGGCCACCGGGCCGAGGGTGATGTAGCGCTTCTCCCAGTTCAGGCGAAGGCCGATGACTTCCTCGCCGTTCCATTCCCCCTTGCAGACGATGCCGGTGTCAGGCATGGCGCCAGCGTCGGAGCCGGCCAGTGGGCCTGTGAGGGCGAAGCAGGGGATTTCGTCGCCACGGGCCAGGCGCGGCAGGTAGTGGTTACGCTGTTCATCGGTGCCGTAGTGCAGCAGCAGCTCGGCCGGGCCGAGCGAGTTGGGCACCATCACGGTCGAAGCCAGGTCGCCGCTGCGAGTGGCGAGTTTCATCGCCACCTGGGAGTGAGCGTAGGCGGAGAAGCCCTTGCCGCCGTATTCCTTGGGGATGATCAGGGCGAAGAAGCCGTGCTGCTTGATGTGTTCCCAGGCTGCGGGTGGCAGGTCGAGGTCCTGGCCGATCTGCCAGTCGCTGACCAGGGCGCAGAGTTCCTCGGTGGGGCCATTGATGAACGCCTGTTCTTCTGCGGTGAGCGTGGGGGCAGGGTAGTCGAGCAGGGTATTCCAGTCGGGCTGGCCGCTGAACAGCTGGCCGTCCCACCATACAGTGCCCGCGTCGATCGCTTCGCGCTCGGTCTGCGACATGGGTGGCAGGGTGCGCTGGAACCATTTGAACACGGGGCCGGTGAACACCTGGCGCCGCCACTGCGGCAATATCAGCAGGGCGGCCTTGGCGGCCAGCACCAGCCAGATCACGGTCAGCAGCCAGCCAGGTGCGTCGGCGAAGATGCCCATCAACAGCACATAGGCGGCGATCACCCCGAGGATCTGCAGCGGTGCCAGACGTCGATGGGTGAGATATGCGGCGCCGATCACCAGCACCACCAACCACAACAGCAGCATAGTTCTTCCTCCTTGGAAGCTTGGGCTCGAGCCATCCCGGATAGCTTAGACGCGATGCGCCGGATGGCTCGCTAAGAACAGTGACAGGGTGTGGCCACAGGAGTTTCAGAGCATTGTCCCCTGGTACAGGTGGCGTCACTGTGGAGTAGACTGTCCACCCTCTGCACTCACTAAGGACGTTGTCATGCTGAAGATCTGGGGTCGCAAGAACTCGAGCAATGTGCGCAAGGCGTTGTGGATTGCCCACGAGTTGGGGCTGGAGTTCGAGTCGATCGACGCCGGTGGGGCGTTCGGTGTGGTCAACGAGCCTCAGTACCGTGAGCGCAACCCCAATGGCCTGGTGCCGATGCTCGAGGATGGCGACTTCGTCCTCTGGGAGTCCAACACCATCGTGCGCTACCTGAGCGCTGAATATGGTGCCGAGCAGGGCTGGTACCTGGACGATCCGCGCCAGCGCGCCCTGGCGGACAAGTGGATGGACTGGACCACATCGTCCTTCGCCGCGCCGTTCCGCCCGCTGTTCTGGGGCATGCTGCGTACCCCAGAGAATGAGCGTGACTGGACGGTGATCAACGCTGCGCGGGAAAAGTGCGCAGAGTTGCTGGCGATCGTCGACAAGACGCTGGCAACCCAACCCTACCTGTCCGGTGAGCAGATCGGCATGGGCGACATTCCGCTGGGCTGCTTTGCCTACGCCTGGTTCGAGATGCCCATCGAGCGTCCCGATCTCCCCAACCTGCAGACCTGGTACGAGCGCCTGAAGACGCGTCCGGCCTATCAGGCCGCGGTAATGACAGCGCTGACCTGAGCGGATACCCCGCCCGTTTCGATAGTCACTATCGATATACATGACTGTACTTGTGCGGTCAGGCCTTGCACCATGGCCGCACTACTCACTGCGCCAGTGACTTGACCTGGCGTGTCCTGAACCTTTTTCTTCGGTACGTGACCCGCTATGAGTTCTGCCCTGTCCATAAGACAGCTGACCAAGACCTACGGCAACGGCTTTCAGGCCCTCAAGGGCATCGACCTGGAGGTCGCCGAAGGTGACTTCTTTGCCTTGCTCGGCCCCAATGGCGCCGGTAAATCCACCACCATCGGCATTCTCTCGACCCTGGTGAACAAGACCAGCGGCACGGTGAATGTCTTCGGCCACGACCTGGACCGCCAGCCAGCCGCGCTCAAGCGCAGCATCGGCGTGGTGCCCCAGGAGTTCAACTTCAACCAGTTCGAGAAGACCTTCGACATCGTCGTCACCCAGGCCGGCTACTACGGCATCCCGCCGAAGCTGGCCAAGGAGCGTGCCGAGCAGTACCTCACCCAACTGGGGCTGTGGGACAAGCGCGACGTGCAGTCGCGGTCGCTGTCCGGCGGCATGAAGCGTCGCCTGATGATCGCCCGTGCGCTGATCCATGAGCCGCGCTTGCTGATCCTCGACGAGCCGACGGCTGGCGTGGATATCGAACTGCGTCGCTCGATGTGGAGTTTCCTCACCGAGCTGAACCAGAAAGGCATCACCATCATCCTCACCACCCACTATCTCGAGGAAGCCGAGCAGCTGTGCCGCAACATCGGCATCATCGACCACGGCACCATTGTCGAGAACACCAGCATGCGCCAGTTGCTGGGCAAGCTGCACGTCGAGACCTTCGTCCTCGACCTCAAGCAGGACCTGCCCGCGGCGCCGAAGCTGCAAGGTTACCCGTGCCGGCTGATCACGCCGCACACGCTGGAAGTGCAGGTGGAAAAGGATATCGGCATCACTGCGTTGTTCGGCCAATTGGCGTTGCAGAAGATCGAGGTGCAGAGCCTGCGTAACAAGACCAACCGACTCGAGGAGTTGTTCGTGGCCCTGGTGGAAAAGAACCTGTCGAAGGTGGCGGTATGAGTGTGGAACTGCGCACCAACTGGGTCGCCCTGAATACGATCGTCTATCGCGAGGTTCGACGCTTTCTGCGTATCTGGCCGCAGACCCTGCTGCCGCCGGCGATCACCATGGTGCTGTACTTCGTCATCTTCGGTAACCTGATCGGCCGTCAGATCGGCGACATGGGTGGCTTCACCTACATGGAGTACATCGTGCCGGGGCTGATCATGATGTCGGTGATCACCAACTCCTACGGCAACGTGGTGTCGAGCTTCTTCGGCAGCAAGTTCCAGCGTTCGATCGAAGAGTTGATGGTCTCGCCGGTCTCGCCGCACACCATTCTCGTCGGCTACGCCCTCGGTGGTGTGTTGCGCGGCCTGGCGGTCGGCGTGATCGTGACCATCCTGTCGATGTTCTTCACCCACCTGCAGGTGCATCACTTGGGTGTGACCATCGTTGTGGTGCTGCTGACGGCGACGATCTTCTCGCTGCTGGGGTTCGTCAATGCCGTTTTCGCACGTAATTTCGACGATATCTCGATCATTCCGACCTTTGTTCTGACACCGCTGACCTACCTGGGTGGCGTGTTCTACTCCATCAACCTGCTGCCGCCGTTCTGGCAGACCGTGTCGCTGGCGAACCCGGTGCTGCACATGGTCAACTCGTTCCGCTACGGCATTCTAGGGGTGTCGGATATCAGCATTGGTACTGCGATCACCTTCATGCTGGTGGCTACCGCAGTGCTCTATACCCTGTGCGTCCGCCTGCTGGTCAGTGGTCGCGGCATGCGTGCATGACACTCTGCACTTGCGCCGGCGCCACTGCCGGCCGACCCACCAGCGCCAGTAGAGCAAGGTGGTGAAGTAGGCGGCAACGCCCAGTATCACGCCGCACACCACCGAGCCGAGCAGGAACGGCTGCCAGACGGTGGACAGTTGGTCGGTGATCCATTCGAAGGTCAGTTCTTCCGGGAGCGTTCGCGGAGGAATCTGCATCAACCACGCGCCGGTCATGTAGGTGACGAAGAACACCGGTGGCATGGTCAGCGGGTTGGTCAGCCAGACCAGGCTGACCGCGATGGGCAGGTTGCCGCGTACCGGTATCGCCAGGCTGGCGGCCAGCAGCATCTGCATGGGGATGGGGATGAGCGCTGCGAACAACCCTACGCCCATGGCCCGAGCGACCGAATGGCGATTCAGGTGCCAGAGGTTGGGGTCGTGCAGCAATCGGCCGAAAAAGCGTAAGGACTTGTGTTCCCGAATGCTGGTCGGATCCGGCATGTAGCGTTTGAAGAGGCGGCGCGGCATGTAGGCTCCCGGTGCTCGAATAGGGCGAGTATGCCTTGATTCCACGTCAGCCTCGTTCAGAGTTTGTGACAATTGTTGAGTGAGCTCGGCGGCCAAACAGGCCTAGCCTGACGGGGCGATTACGCTTGCGGAGCTTTACTTCATGCGCACAGGGATGTCTGCGCTGGCGCTCGGGTTGTTGAGCCTGGGTCTCTTGCCTGCCTTGCCGTCGGTCGGATGGCTGTTCCTTCTGTTCTTGTCGGCACTGATGTGCCTGTTCACTCGCGTCTGGCCGATAGGGTGGTTCCTGCTGGGGCTGAGCTGGGCCTGCTGGTCGGCGCAGCAGGCCCTTGATGATCGCCTGATCGCCGAGCTCGATGGGCGCACGCTGTGGCTGGAGGGCAGGGTGACGGGGCTGGCGACGCAGTCCGGGCGCAGCGTGCGTTTCGAGCTGGACGAGGCACAGTCCCGGCGTGCGAAGTTACCCCGCCGGATGCAACTGAGCTGGTTCGACGGCCCCATGGTCCGGACTGGCGAGCGCTGGCGGCTCGCGGTCAACCTCAGACGCCCTCAGGGGCTGCTCAATCCCCATGGTCCCGACCGCGAAGCGATGCTGCTGGCACGGCGCATTGGTGCCACAGGAACGGTCAGGGCCGGGGAGATGCTGGCCCCGGCGAGCGGGGGCTGGCGCGACAGGCTGCGCCAGCGCTTGCTGGCGGTGGACGCCCAAGGGCGGGAGGTGGTGCTGGCGGCGCTGGTGCTCGGTGACGGTTCTGGGCTGGCGCGGGAGGACTGGCAGGCCTTGCAGGCGACCGGCACCGTGCACCTGATGGTGATTTCGGGGCAGCACATTGGCTTGCTGGCGGGGCTGATCTATGGGCTGGTTGCCGGACTGGCCCGTCTGGGTGCCTGGCCAGGGAGGCTACCGTGGTTGCCCTGGGCGTGCGGCCTGGCGATGGCAGCAGCCTTGGCCTATGGCGCCCTGGCTGGCTTTCAGGTGCCGGTGCAGCGTGCATGCCTGATGCTGGCCACTGTCTTGGTCTGGCGTCTGCGCTTTCGTCATCTGGGGGCGTTCTTCCCCTTGTTGCTGGCTTTGGTAGGTGTATTGCTGTTCGAGCCCCTGGCCAGCCTGATGCCGGGCTTCTGGCTGTCTTTCGCGGCGGTGGCAGTGCTGATCTACTGCTTCAGCGCGCGTCTGGGTGGCTGGCGGCCCTGGCAGGCCTGGAGTCGTGCTCAATGGGTGATCGCCATCGGTTTGCTGCCCGCGATGCTGGCGCTGGGTCTGCCTGTTAGCCTCAGCGCGCCGTTGGTCAATCTCCTGGCAGTACCCTGGATCAGCCTGGCGGTGTTGCCATTGGCCCTGCTCGGAACGGCGACGCTGCCGTTGGCAGGGGTGGGGGAATCGTTGCTGTGGCTGGCAGGTGGGTTGATCGACCTGATGTTTCGCGCGCTCGGCCTGCTGGCCGAATGGCGTCCACCCTGGACGCCCCCGCCGCTTTCGCTGTGGGCGTGGACGCTGGTGTGTGCGGGCGCGTTGCTGCTCTTGCTGCCACGCGGCGTGCCGCTGCGAGGACTGGGGGCGGTGATGCTGCTGGCGCTGTGGGCGCCTCGCGAGCAGGTGCCGCACGCAGAGGTGGACGTCTGGCAACTGGATGTTGGCCAAGGCTTGGCGGTGCTGTTGCGCACGCGGCATCACAGTCTGCTTTACGATGCCGGGCCGGCGATGGGCGCCAGTGACCTTGGGCAGACCGTGGTGCTGCCGACCTTGCGCAGGCTGGGTGTCAACCAGCTCGATCTGATGCTGATCAGCCATGCACATGCCGACCACGCCGGCGGCGCTCTCGCCGTGCAGCGCGGCCTGCCGGTGGTGCGGGTGCTGGCTGGCGAAGCACGGGAGTTGCCCGCAGTCTTGGACGCGCAGGTGTGCAGCAGTGGTGAGCGCTGGGAGTGGGATGGCGTGACTTTCTCGCTGTGGCACTGGCCCAGTGGCAAGAACAGCAACGACCGCTCCTGTGTGCTGCTGGTCGAGGCCCAGGGTGAGCGCTTGCTGCTGGCTGGCGACATGGAGGCCGGTGCCGAGCGTGCCTGGCTGGAGTCCGCCGATGCGGCGCGTATCGACTGGCTGCAGTCCCCGCATCATGGTAGCCGTAGTTCCTCCACCGAGCCTTTCATCCGCGCCATCGCGCCGCGTGGCGTGATGATTTCCCGTGGGCGACACAATGGTTTCGGTCACCCGCACCCGCAGGTGATCGAGCGCTATCGGCGGCATGGGCTGGCAGTGCATGACACGGCACTGCAAGGGGCGCTGCGCCTGCGACTGGGCAGGCACGGAGAGGTCGAGGGATTGCGTGCGCAGCGGCGCTTCTGGCGTGAGCCGCCTTCCTAGGCCGTGCACACCTGAAATATGCTGGTCACCCGCCAGCCCCTGACCTTCGGCAGATGAGCCCCATGTCTGCCTATGGTAGAGTGGCGGCCTTTTTCAGGGGGATGCTTACTGTGTGGGAATTGGTCAAGTCCGGCGGCTGGATGATGCTGCCGATCATTCTGAGCTCCGTCGCAGCCATGGCAATTGTCGTCGAGCGCCTGTGGACCCTGCGTGCCAGTCGCGTCACCCCGCCGCACCTGCTGGGCCAGGTATGGATGTGGATCAAGGACAAGCAACTGACCAGTGACAAGCTCAAGGCTTTGCGCGCCGACTCCCCCTTGGGCGAGATCCTCGCCGCGGGCCTGGCAAACTCTCGCCATGGCCGCGAGATCATGAAGGAATGCATCGAGGAGGCCGCCTCCCGGGTCATCCACGAGCTCGAGCGCTACATCAGCACCCTGGGCACCATCGCTGCAATGGCGCCGTTGCTCGGTCTGCTTGGCACCGTACTTGGCATGATCGACATCTTCAGTGCGTTCATGGGCTCGCAGATGACTGCCAACGCCGCGGTGCTCGCCGGGGGTATTTCCAAGGCGCTGGTGACCACCGCAGCGGGCCTGATGGTTGGTATCCCCGCCGTATTCTTCCACCGTTTCCTGCTGCGCCGCATCGATGAGCTGGTGGTTGGCATGGAGCAGGAGGCGATCAAGCTGGTCGAGGTGCTGCAGGGCGATCGCGAGGTCGAGGTGGCCGGAGGCAAGGCGTGAAGTTCCGGCGCAATCGACAACGCGAGAACGTCGACATCAACCTTGCATCGCTGATCGATGTGGTGTTCGTGCTCTTGCTGTTCTTCGTGGTCACCACCACGTTCACCCGCGAGACCCAACTGCGTGTCGAACTGCCCGAGGCCGCCAGCGGCGCACCGGCCGCGCCGCAGGATGGCAAGCTGGTGGAGGTGACGATCAGCGCCGATGGTGTGTATTCGGTGAACAACCACCTGCTGCCCAAGAGCGACCTGGCCACCCTGACCGAGGCCCTTGAGCGAGAGTCCGGGGGGGATAACACATTGCCTCTGGCGATCAGTGCCGATGGCAAGACCCCGCACCAGGCGGTGATCACGGCGATGGATGCTGCCGGCAAGCTCGGCTTCAGCCACCTGCGCATGACCACCGTCGAGGCGGCTCCGGGGACGCCCTGATGGCTTTCACCGATCGTCTGCTCGCGGCCTGGTACCAAGGCCATCCCGCTCTGGGGCTGTTGCGCCCGCTCGAGGCCCTTTACCGGCGGGTGGTGACGCGCAAGCGTGCGCGTTTCCTGAGTGGCGAAAGCGCCAGCTATCGGGCTCCGGTGCCGGTCATCGTGGTGGGTAATATCACCGTCGGGGGGACCGGCAAGACGCCCATGATCCTCTGGCTGATCGAGCATTGCCGAAGCCTGGGGCTGAAGGTCGGCGTGGTCAGTCGTGGATATGGCGCCAAGCCGCCTCATTTCCCCTGGCGGGTCCGCGCCAGTCAGAGCGCTGCGCAGGCCGGAGACGAACCGTTGCTGATCGTGCAGCGTACCGACGTGCCGCTGATGATCGACCCTGACCGATCCCGTGCCGTGCGAGCGCTGTTGGCCAGCGAGCCCTTGGACCTGATTCTCTGTGATGACGGCATGCAGCATTACCGGCTGGCGCGCGACCTGGAGCTGGTGCTGATCGACGCGGCCCGTGGTCTCGGCAACGGCCGATGCCTGCCGGCCGGCCCGTTGCGTGAGCCGGTCGAGCGCCTGGATGACGTCGGTGCAGTGCTGCACAACGGTGCGACCGTCGATCCGCCGCGTGGATTCGCGTTCGGTCTGCGCCCGAGTGCATTGGTCAACCTACGTACCGGCGAGCGTCGTCCGCTCGAGCATTTTCCTGCCGGTCAGGCCCTTCATGCCGTGGCTGGCATTGGCAACCCGCAACGTTTCTTCAACACCCTGCAAGGGCTAAACTGGCAGCCCGTGCCGCACCCTTTCGCCGACCATGCGCAGTTCGATGCCCAGAGCCTGGCATTCGAGCCACCGCTGCCATTGGTCATGACTGAAAAGGACGCGGTGAAATGCCGTGACTTTGCAGGTGACGACTGGTGGTACCTGGCCGTTGATGCCGAACCGTCTCCATCCTTCGTCGCCTGGTTCGATGCGCAGCTCGCTCGTCTGCTGCCTTGAATCACTTCCACTTTCCGGCCTCCGGCCTCAAGGACACCTCCATGGACACCAAACTGCTCGATATCCTGGCCTGCCCGATCACCAAAAGCCCACTCAAGCTCAGCGCCGACAAGACCGAGCTGATCAGCAAGGGCGCCGGCCTGGCCTATCCGATCCGCGACGGCATCCCGGTCATGCTGGAGAGCGAGGCGCGCACCCTGAGCGACGACGAGCGCCTGGACAAATGAGCCTGAATTTCACTGTGGTGATTCCTGCCAGGCTGCGCTCCACGCGCCTGCCGGGCAAGCCGTTGCTACCGATCGCCGGCAAGCCAATGATCCAGCATGTCTGGGAACAGGCCCTCAAGAGCGGTGCTGCACGGGTAGTCATTGCTACCGACGATGCCAGCATTCTTGAAGCATGCCAGGCCTTTGGCGCCGAAGTGCTGATGACGCGTGCCGACCATGAGTCGGGTACCGACCGTTTGGCCGAGGTGGTCGCGCATCTGGGGCTGCCGCCAGACGCCATCGTGGTCAACGTGCAGGGTGACGAGCCGTTGATTCCGCCGGTGATCATCGACCAAGTGGCCGCCAATCTGGCGGCTCACCCCGAGGCGGGTATCGCAACCCTGGCCGAGCCGATCCACGAGCCGCAAAGCGTGTTCAACCCTAACGCGGTCAAGGTGGTCAGCGACAAGAATGGCCTTGCCCTGACCTTCAGTCGTGCGCCGCTGCCATGGGCGCGCGATGCCTTCGCCAAAGGCCGCGACCTGTTGCCGGAAGGGGTGCCGTATCGTCGTCATATCGGCATGTATGCCTACCGTGTCGGCTTCCTGCAGGATTTCGTCGGTTGGGGCCCGTGCTGGCTCGAGCAGACCGAGGCGCTGGAGCAGTTGCGGGCGCTTTGGCATGGGGTGCGTATCCATGTCGAGGATGCCATCGAAGCGCCGGCAGTGGGTGTCGATACCCCTGAAGACCTGGAGCGCGTACGGCGCTTGCTGGAGGCCTGATGCGCGTATTGTTCGTCTGCCTGGGCAATATCTGCCGTTCACCCACCGCCGAGGGTGTTCTGCGCCACCAATTGCAGGCTGCAGGGCTTGCAGAGCGCGTGCACGTGGCCTCAGCAGGCACCGGAGACTGGCACGTGGGCAAGGCGCCCGACAGCCGTACCTGCAAGGCTGCACTGGTACGGGGTTATGACTTGTCGCGCCAGCGCGCACAGCAGGTCAAGGCCGCTCACTTCGGTGAGTACGACCTGATCCTGGCCATGGACAAGAGCAATCTGGGTAACCTGCAGGCGCTACGCCCGCACGATGCGCACGGCGAGCTCGACCTGTTCCTGCGCAGGTATGGCGCGATGCTGGATGAGGTGCCGGACCCTTACTATGGCGGTGCCGAAGGTTTCGAGCAGGTTCTGGACCTGATCGAAGCGGCCTGTCGCGAGCTGGTCGTGGAAATCAAGGGGCGGTTATGACAGCGCAGTGGCAGGAGCGTGTATCGCTCAAGCCGTTCAACACCTTCGGTATCGACGTCAAGGCGCGCTACCTCGCTTTGGCCCATGACGACGATGAAGTCCGCCAGGCTCTGGCGCTGGCTGCGCAACGGCAGTTGCCGGTGCTGGTGGTCGGCGGCGGCAGCAACCTGCTGCTGACCCGCGACGTCGATGCCTTGGTACTGCACATGGCCAGTCGTGGCCGACGCATCCTCAGTGACGATGGCGAGCGTGTCGTGATCGAGGCCGAAGCAGGCGAGCCCTGGCATCCGTTCGTGCAATGGAGCCTGGCGCAGGGCCTGTGCGGGCTGGAGAACCTCAGCCTGATCCCCGGCACGGTCGGGGCGGCACCGATGCAGAATGTCGGTGCGTACGGGGTCGAGATCAAGGATGTGTTCGCAGGGTTGACCGCTCTGGACCGTGAGACCGGCCAGCTGCGCGACTTCACGTTGAACGAGTGTGCGTTCGCCTATCGCGACAGTGTGTTCAAGCGCAACCCGGGCCGTTGGTTGATCCTGCGGGTGCGTTTCGTGCTGAGCCGTACATTGCGTGCGCACCTGGACTACGGGCCGGTTCGACAGCGCCTGAAAGAGCAGGGCGTGCAGGAGGTGACTGCACAGGCCATCAGCGATGCCATCTGCAGCATCCGTCGCGAAAAGCTTCCGGATCCGGCCGAGCTGGGCAATGCTGGCAGCTTCTTCAAGAACCCGGTGGTCTCGGCGCAGTTGACTGAGAGTATTCGCGCACGTTATCCGAGTCTGGTCGCCTATCCCCAGTCTGAGGGGCAGGTCAAGCTGGCGGCAGGCTGGCTGATCGAGCAGGCGGGCTGGAAGGGCTACCGTGAGGGTGATGCTGGTGTGCATCGCTTGCAGTCGCTGGTGCTGGTCAATTACGGCCAGGCGAGTGGCGCACAGTTGCACGCCCTGGCGCAGCGAATCCAGGCGGATATCCTTGAACGGTTTGGCGTCGAGTTGGAGATGGAGCCAAATCTGTACTGATCGCCACCACCAGGCTGGCCCGGCTTTCCTGGGTTTTGAGCGATAAAGAAAAACCCCCGCCAGTTCGCACTGGCGGGGGTTTTTCATTCAGCTGCTGGAATCAACCGTGGTGAGGTTTGTGCTCATCCTCGGTGGTTTCCAGTGCCGGGGCAGCTTCGGCGGCAGCCTGGGCTGCGGCAGCAGCAGCGGCAGCGGCTTCAGCCTCACGCTTGCGGCGACGCACTTCACGCGGGTCGTTCGGCGCACGGCCGTTCGGCAGCATGATGGTGGCCGCTTCCTCAACAGCCGGCTCTTGGGCCGGAGCAGTTTCAGCTACGGCAGGGGCAGCCTCTTCGGCAGGGGCTGTTTCAGCGACGACCGGTGCTGCCTCGACAGCCACTGGCTCGACCACGACAGGCTCGATCACTTCGGCTTCGACAGCGGATGCTTGCTCTACGGCAGTTTCAGCAACCGGTGCCTTCTCCGCTTCGCTCGCTTCCACGGCCGGTGCTTCGGTGGCTGGCGCTTCGACTGCAGGCGCAGGCTCGCTGGTGGCCACTTCGGCCTGTGGTTGTGCAGGCGCTTCGACGACAGGCTCGATGCCTGGTTCGACCACGGTCACAGGCGCATTGAGCGGCTGCTCGACGACAGGCGCGATCGCGACTTCCTCAGCTTTGGCGACAACCTCGGCCGGCTCGACGGGCTGAACCACTTCACGGTCGTCAGCCTCCACGACAGTGGCGGTGGCGCGCTCGGCCTGCTCGTTGGCCTGGACCTCGGCGTCGGCACTGATATTGCTGCTGGCAACGGCAGCGGTGACTGCCAGGCCTGCGGCCAGTTCGGCACCCAGCTCAGTGGCCTTGTGCTGCTGTGGCTGCTGCTCTTCGCCGGTTTCATCATCGCCGTCGATCAGTTCACCATTGGCATTGCGCTGGCGCTCACGACGGTTGCTGCGGCGACGCTGACCACGGGAGCGGCGGCGAGGGCGTTCGCCATCGGCACCCTCCTGCTCATCCTGCAGCAGTTCTTCGTTAGGCAGTTGCTCCTCGCTCGCCTCGGCAGCCTGTTCGGCGGCACGTGGCTGGCGCTCTTCGCGCGGCTGGCGTGGTTGCCTTTCTTCGCGTGGTGCGCGCTCTTCACGCTCCTCGCGTGGTGCGCGTTCCTCACGGGCCGGGCGCTCTTCACGAGGTGCGCGCTCTTCGCGTGGGGCACGTTCTTCGCGTGGTGCCCGTTCTTCGCGTGGTGCGCGTTCCTCACGTGGTGCGCGCTCTTCGCGGGCTACGCGTTCCTCGCGAGATGCACGCTCTTCGCGTGGAGCACGCTCCTCACGGGCCGCCGGGGCGGTATCCAGTGGCTCGCGCAATTCGCGGACGCGTTCTTCACGATTACCACGACGGTCTTCGCGTGGTTGACGAGGTGCACGTTCTTCACGTGGTGCGCGCTCTTCGCGTGGCGCACGCTCTTCACGTGGCTGGCGCTCTTCGCGTGGGGTGCGCTCACTGCGCTCTTCACGCGGTTTGCGGTCTTCATCGCGACGGCCATTGCGGTTGCGGCTCTGCTGACGGCCGTTGCGGCGTTCCTCGTTGCGCTGGCTGCGCTCGGTGGTTGGCTTCTCGGGGGTGGCGGCGGGAGCGACGACGGGTTCTTCCTTGCCGGCGAACAGGCTGACCAGCGACTTGACCAGGCCCTTGAACAGGCTTGGCTCTGGCGCGGCGACAGGCGCTGGAGCGGTTGCAGCAGGTTTTTCTTCGCTCGGGCTAGGCTCGGGAGCGTTGGTACGAGCCGGAGCGGTCTTCACTGCAGCTTCCTGGCGAACCAGGGTGCGGGTAGCGGTTGGTTGCGGCGCTTCCTCGGCTTCGCTGGTGGCGATCTCGTAGCTCGACTGGTTGTTCAGCACGTCCGGATTGTCGTCGCGCAGGCGCTGGACTTCGAAGTGCGGGGTTTCCAGGTGGTCGTTCGGCAGGATGATGATGCGTGCACGGGTGCGCAGTTCGATCTTGGTGATCGAGTTGCGCTTCTCGTTGAGCAGGAAGGCGGCTACCGGGATCGGCACCTGTGCGCGTACCTCGGCGGTACGGTCCTTCAGTGCTTCTTCCTCGATCAGGCGCAGGATGGCCAGCGACAGGGACTCGACGTCACGGATGATGCCGGTGCCCGAGCAGCGCGGGCAGACGATGCCGCTGCTTTCGCCTAGCGACGGACGCAGGCGCTGGCGAGACATCTCCAGCAGGCCGAAGCGCGAGATGCGGCCGACCTGGACGCGGGCGCGGTCGGCTTCGAGGCATTCGCGAACGCGTTCCTCGACGGCGCGCTGGTTCTTGGCCGGGGTCATGTCGATGAAGTCGATGACGATCAGGCCACCGATGTCACGCAGGCGCAGCTGGCGGGCGATTTCCTCAGCCGCTTCCAGGTTGGTCTGCAGGGCGGTTTCCTCGATGTCGCTGCCTTTGGTGGCGCGCGCCGAGTTGATGTCGATGGAGACCAGGGCTTCGGTCGGATCGATGACGATCGAACCGCCGGACGGCAGGTCGACCACGCGCTGGAAGGCGGTCTCGATCTGGCTTTCGATCTGGAAGCGGTTGAACAGCGGGACGCTGTCTTCGTACAGCTTGACCTTGCTGGCGTACTGCGGCATCACCTGGCGGATGAAGGTCAGGGCTTCTTCCTGGGCATCGATGCTGTCGATCAGTACTTCACCGATGTCCTGGCGCAGGTAGTCGCGAATGGCGCGGATGATGACGTTGCTTTCCTGGTAGATCAGGAAGGGCGCGACGCGATCCTGAGAGGCTTCCTTGATGGCGGTCCAGAGTTGCAGCAGGTAGTCGAGGTCCCACTGCATCTCTTCGCTGCTGCGGCCCAGGCCGGCGGTGCGCACGATCAGGCCCATGTCGCCAGGAACGGTCAGGCCGTTGAGGGCTTCGCGCAGCTCGTTGCGCTCTTCGCCTTCGATGCGGCGGGAAATGCCGCCTGCGCGTGGGTTGTTCGGCATCAGGACCAGGTAGCGGCCGGCGAGGCTGATGAAGGTGGTCAGGGCAGCGCCCTTGTTGCCACGTTCTTCTTTCTCGACCTGGACGATGACTTCCTGGCCTTCGCTCAGCACTTCCTTGATGTTCACCCGACCTTCAGGCGACTTCTTGAAATACTCGCGGGAGATTTCCTTCAGCGGCAGGAAGCCGTGACGTTCGGAACCGAAGTCGACGAAGGCGGCTTCGAGGCTGGGTTCGATGCGGGTGATCTTGCCTTTGTAGATGTTGGCCTTTTTCTGCTCACGCGCGCCGGACTCGATATCCAGGTCGTAGAGGCGTTGGCCATCCACCAGGGCTACACGCAACTCTTCGGGTTGAGTTGCGTTAATCAGCATTCTTTTCATGTTGTACCGTCGGTTTCCGGGCTGCCGGAAACGGCGTTCGGCACACACGACTTCTCATGGTCGGTGCCAAGGTGCGCAAAGGGTGGCGTGCCACCCCCGTGTCCAACGACGTTCGGCACCAGCCGGTTGCCCAGCCTGCCGTTGTCGCGACGACGCGTCCTGTTTGCTGCGGTGCCTATCGCACTCAGTCAGGAGGAGGAATCAGCCGAGGGCCGTGGACGCCTCTGGGGCATCTGCAAACACCGGTTCCGCTCGCCGGGCCATTACAGTGGGCCGGTGGCCGGCCGTGCTGTACGGTCCGGGCTGTACATCTCCACCCTGCACGTATCCCTGATAATTCGGGTGCTGCCGCGCGCTGAATCCGCAACGGGTTGCATTTTTCGCCAGCGCAGATTCTGGGCTGGCGCCATTCATGTCCAAGGCAGGTATTTCCGAAGCATTCGCCAGGCGCTGCACGGAAGCGACGAGGCGGGGCAGGGGCATGCGAAAAAGAACAGGAGGGAGGTGAAACACCGCACTTGTCGTTTTTTTTCGTTCTTCTCTGCTCGGCGCTGGTGGCGATTCCAGGCATTTCGGTAAACTGGCGAAAACCCCGTCGGACGGCCTCGCGTCCTCGAGAATTGCGTTGGTCAGGGCCGGTTCGAAACCGTGCGGTACTGACCTACCGCTTTTGGCGGCGTTCGCGACTATAGCAGTAATCATTAAGTGCTTCAATTCCATAAAAAATTGTTATGATCCAGCAATGACGACCAATAATCCCCCGACTTCCGGCGTTCAGCTGATCGAAGTCGCGCCGGAACTTGCCGGCCAACGCATCGACAACTTCCTCATCACGGCCCTCAAGGGCGTGCCCAAGACCCTGGTCTATCGCATCCTGCGCAAGGGTGAGGTGCGGGTGAACAAGGGGCGCATCAAACCCGAATACAAGCTGCAGGCGGGTGACATCGTGCGCTTGCCGCCTGTCCGATTGCCCGAGCGCGACGAGCCGGCTCCCGTGGCGCAGGGGTTGCTACAGCGGCTGGAGGCGGCGATCGTCTACGAAGACAAGGCGCTGATCGTGATGAACAAGCCCGCCGGTATTGCCGTGCATGGTGGCAGTGGCCTGAGCTTCGGGGTGATCGAGGCGCTGCGCCAGTTGCGTCCGGATGCCAAGGAGCTCGAATTGGTGCACCGGCTGGACCGCGACACCTCGGGCCTGCTGATGATCGCCAAGAAACGCAGCATGCTTCGTCACCTCCACGCAGCGCTGCGTGGCGATGGCGTCGACAAGCGTTACATGGCGTTGGTGCGTGGGCACTGGCCAAAGTCGAAGAAACAGGTCAATGCGCCCTTGCAGAAAAGCAACCTGCGCTCTGGCGAGCGCATGGTCGAAGTAGACGAAGAGGGCAAGGAAGCGTTGACGCTGTTCCGCGTGCTGCGTCGCTTCGGTGAGTTCGCCACGATGGTCGAGGCGCGTCCGATTACCGGTCGCACCCACCAGATCCGTGTGCACACGCTCCATGCCGGGCACATGATCGCCGGTGACAGCAAGTACGGCGATGAAGACTTCACCCGCGAAATTCGTGATCTGGGCGGCAAGCGCCTGTTCCTCCACGCTTATGCGTTGACCGTGCCCCTGCCGGACGGTGGCGAATTGAAGCTCGAGGCGCCGGTGGACGAGATGTGGGCCAAGACCGTGGAGCGCCTGAGTGCGACCTGACCTGTCATGAGCAAACCCTACGAGCTGCTGATCTTCGATTGGGATGGCACCCTTGCCGACTCCATCGGACGCATCGTCGAAGCGATGAATGCCGCTGCCGAGCGTGCCGGCGAGGCTCCCAGTGCCGACGCTGCGGTCAAGGGCATCATTGGCCTGGCCTTGAGCGAGGCGATCTCGGTGCTCTATCCGCATCTGGATGCCCGGCAGCTCGAGATTTTTCGCCAGCACTATGCAGATATCTACACGGCGCTGGATCAGCAGCCCTCACCGCTGTTCGAAGGGGTGGTGGAGTCGCTGGAGGCCTTCCGTAGCGAGGGCTATCGTCTGGCGGTGGCCACCGGCAAGGCGCGTCGTGGGCTCGACCGGGTGCTCAAGGCCAATGGCTGGGAAGGGTATTTCGATATCACTCGGGCCGCTGATGAAACCCGCGGTAAACCCCATCCGTTGATGCTTGAGGAAATTCTCGCCCATTGCCGGGTCGAACCTGGCAGGGCGCTGATGGTCGGAGATTCGGCATTCGATCTGCAGATGGCCAGTAATGCAGGCATGCACTCGGTTGCGGTGGGGTATGGCGCGATGTCGCTGCAGGCGCTGAGCGAATTCGGGCCTCAGGTGTGCGTCGAGCATTTTTCACAGTTGCGTGAGTGGCTGGCTGGTCCCGCGCAGCTTCAACTCCAAGGTAGGTGAGCATGGCTGACGAGTGGAAAGCCCCTGAGTCCGAGGGTGCAGCGCAGGACAAGGAAGAGCGCAAGAGCTGGAAGCTGCTCGAGAAGACGCTCCTGGCGGGTGTTCAGGAGCAGCGTCGTGCGCGGCGCTGGGGGATCTTCTTCAAGCTGCTGACCTTTCTCTACCTGTTCGGTCTCCTGTTCCTGTTCTCTCCGCTGATGGATATGGAGAGCACGGCTTCGCGCAGTGCCAATCATACCGCCTTGGTGGAAGTGCGCGGGGTGATCGCCGATCAGGAAGCTGCCAGCGCCGACAACATCATCAAGAGCCTGCGTGAGGCGTTCAAGGACGCCAAGACCAAGGCTGTGGTGATGCGCATCAACAGTCCGGGCGGCAGCCCGGTGCAGGCGGGTTACGTATATGACGAGATTCGTCGGCTGCGTGCTGAATATCCGGCAATCAAGCTGTATGCGGTGATCACTGACCTTGGTGCTTCGGGCGCCTACTACATCGCTAGTGCGGCGGACGAGATCTACGCCGACAAGGCCAGCCTGGTCGGATCCATTGGTGTGACTGCCGCGGGCTACGGCTTCGTCGGCGCCATGGAGAAGCTTGGTGTCGAGCGTCGTGCCTATACCTCTGGTGAGCACAAGGCCTTCCTCGACCCGTTCTCGCCGCAAAAGCCTGAAGAGACGGCGTTCTGGCAGGGTGTGCTGGATACCACGCACAATCAGTTCATCGCCATGGTGAAGCAGGGGCGAGGTGAGCGTCTGAAGGACAAGGAGCATCCCGAGCTGTTCAGTGGTTTGATCTGGTCGGGCGAGCAGGCCAAGGCGCTAGGCTTGATCGATGGCCTGGGCAGTGCCAGCTATGTGGCGCGTGACATTGTCGGCGAGAAGGAGTTGGTGGACTTCACGGTGCAGGAATCGCCGTTCGATCGCTTCTCCAAGCGTATCGGTGCCAGCGTCGCCGAGCGTCTGGCCATGTACATGGGCTTCCAGGGGCCATCCCTGCGTTGAATCATGAGTGGGGCTGCCTGGCAGCCCCGTCTTTCAGGGTAGCTGCACACCTTCTGCGTGCAGCATGTCCACCAGGCGAATCAGCGGGAGCCCGATCAGGCTCGTCGCATCGCAGCCTTGGGTGCTCTGGAACAGTGTCACCCCCAATCCCTCCGCCTTGAAGCTGCCTGCGCAGTCCAGTGGTTGCTCTGCGTGCACGTAGCGCTCGACCCGTTCACGGTCCAGTTCGCGCAGGGTTACGGTGAATGGTATGCAGTCGACCTGGCATTGCCCTGTGCTGCTGTTGAGCAGGGCGAGGCCGGTCAGGAAAGTGACTTGCTGGCCGCTGGCAGCCAGCAATTGCTCGCACGCGCGTTCGAAGGTGTGTGGCTTGCCAAGGATCTGCTCGCCCAGCACGGCGACCTGGTCCGAGCCGATGATCAGGTGTTGCGAATGGCTGTTCGCCAGGGCTTCGGCTTTTTGTCGGGCCAGGCGGCGAACCAGTTCGGTGGCCGGCTCCTCGGCATTGCGCCCTTCGTCTATATCGGGGCTCGCCCAGGTGAAAGGCAGGCGCAGGCGCTGGAGCAATTCGCGCCGGTAGGGGGAGCTTGAAGCAAGCAGCAGGGGAAGCATGGTAGACTCCTTCGCAATTGAACCGATTCTAACATGCGTGATGCCGCCTAATTTCCTTTGACAGGGGCGGGGGGCATCCCTAGAATGCTGCGCCTATGTTGAATGACCCGATTCCACCTCACGTTGACCCGCGCAAATTAGCCGATCGTGGCGTAACCCTCCAAGGTTCGCTGCAACTCGCTGATTTGGAAAGACTCTGCGACCCGCTTTCCGATAATGTCGGTACGGTGCAGGCGAAGTTCGATTTTGAGCGAGACGAGCAGCACGTTGTGGTTATCCACAGCGATCTGAATGTCGAAGTCAAAATGGTTTGCCAGCGTTGTCTTGAGCTGGTCACCCTGCCGATCCACAGCGAATGTACTTATGCCGTGGTGAAGGAGGGTGCGAATACCCAGTCGTTGCCGAAAGGCTATGACGTGCTGGAACTGGGCGAAGATCCTTTGGATCTGCAGGCGCTGATCGAGGAGGAGCTTTTGCTCGCCCTCCCCATCGTGCCTGCTCATCATCCGGAAGAATGCCAGCAGCCGGCGGGCGCAGACGAGCCCGAATCGAGCAAGGACGAGGTATCGCGGTCCAACCCGTTCAGTGTCTTGGCGCAGTTAAAGCGTGACCCAAACGTTTAGGAGTTAATCAATTATGGCTGTTCAGCAGAACAAAAAATCCCGCTCTGCCCGTGACATGCGCCGTTCGCACGACGCCCTGTCGGAAAACGCGCTGTCCGTAGAGAAGAGCACCGGTGAAGTACACATGCGCCACCACGTTTCGCCAGAAGGCGTATACCGTGGTCGCAAAGTGATCGACAAGGGCGCTGACGAGTAATCCTTGTCCGCTCAGATCATCGCGATCGACGCAATGGGCGGGGACTTCGGTCCCCGCAGCATTGTCCAGGCTAGCATTGCCTGCCTTTCGGCTACCCCCTCGCTGCACCTGACCCTCGTCGGTCAACCCTCTCTCCTTGAAGAACTTGTCAGTGGCCTTGCAGCTGCCGATCGTGCGCGCCTGCAAATTGTCGCGGCGAGCGAGGTGGTGGGCATGGACGAGCGGCCTTCGCAGGCGTTGCGCGGCAAGCCTGATTCGTCGATGCGCGTCGCCCTTGAGCTGGTGCGTGACGGCAAGGCTCAGGCCTGTGTGAGCGCCGGGAACACCGGGGCGCTGATGGCGCTGTCGCGCTTTGTCCTCAAGACGCTGCCGGGCATCGATCGCCCCGCCATGGTGGCGGCGATTCCGACCCAGACTGGCTATTGTCAGTTGCTCGACCTGGGGGCCAATGTCGATTGCAGTGCCGAGAACCTCTACCAGTTCGCCGTGATGGGGTCGGTGGCGGCTCAGGCGCTGGGGATCCAGCGACCGCGCGTGGCGTTGCTCAATGTCGGTACCGAGGATATCAAGGGCAACCAGCAGGTCAAACTGGCCGCCAGTCTGTTGCACAATGCCCGTGGGCTGAACTACATCGGTTTTGTCGAAGGCGATGGCCTGTATCGCGGCGAGGCCGATGTGGTGGTGTGCGACGGCTTCGTCGGCAATATTCTGCTCAAGTCCAGCGAAGGGCTGGCGAGCATGATCGGTGCGCGTATAGAGGCGCTGTTCAAGGGTGGGCTGTTTTCTCGTGCGGCCGGGGTGGTGGCGATGCCGTTGCTCAGGCGCCTGCAGGCTGACCTGGCGCCGGCGCGACACAATGGCGCAAGTTTTCTCGGTTTGCAGGGGATCGTCATCAAGAGTCATGGTTCGGCGGGCGTACAGGGCCTGCAGAGTGCCATCCAGCGCGCGCTGATCGAGATCCAGGAAAACCTGCCGCAGCGGTTGCACGGTCGTCTCGAAGACCTGTTGCTTTAGGCATATTGGCGATGAAGTGGTTAAATGTGACCGCTTGGTCTGCGTTTCCATCCAAGTTTTCAGATTCCGCGCCTCGCCATTGGTGGGGCGCACCCTATCCGACGACAAGATCATAAGGGCTTGTTCAATGTCTGCATCCCTCGCATTCGTCTTTCCTGGTCAAGGCTCCCAGTCGCTGGGCATGCTCGCCGAGCTCGGCGCTGAAAAGCCGGTAATCGTCGAGACCTTCAAGGAGGCTTCCGAGGCTCTGGGCTACGACCTGTGGAAGCTGGTCCAGGAAGGTCCGGAAGAACAACTCAATCAAACCGACAAGACCCAGCCGGCGATCCTGACGGCCTCGATCGCCCTTTGGCGTCTGTGGCTGGAAGAGGGTGGTGCGCAACCCGCCCTGGTCTCTGGTCACAGCCTGGGTGAGTACAGTGCCCTGGTCGCTGCCGGTAGCCTGTCGCTCAAGGACGCCGTTCGCCTGGTCGAGCGCCGTGGCCAGCTGATGCAGGAAGCCGTGCCTGCAGGTCACGGTGCCATGGCTGCGATTCTCGGCCTGGATGATGCTGATGTGGTAGCCATCTGCGCCGAGGCTGCCGAGGATGAAGTGGTCAGTGCGGTCAACTTCAACTCCCCGGGCCAGGTCGTCATCGCCGGTAACAAGGCGGCGGTCGATCGTGCGATCGAGCTGTGCAAGGCCAAGGGCGCCAAGCGTGCGCTGCCATTGGCGGTCAGCGTGCCGTCGCATTGTGCGCTGATGAAACCGGCTGCCGAGCGTTTCGCTGAAGCGGTCAACGCCGTCGATTGGAAGGCGCCGCAGATTCCGGTGGTGCAGAACGTCACCGCCGCCATCGCTGCCGATCTCGACGCACTCAAGCGCGACCTGTTGGCGCAGCTGTACCAGCCGGTACGTTGGGTGGAGTGTGTGCAGACCCTGGCGGCCAGCGGTGCGGTCAATCTGGTCGAGTGCGGCCCGGGCAAGGTCCTGGCTGGCCTGAACAAGCGTTGCGCCGATGGCGTTACCACCTACAACCTCAATACCCCTGACGCCGTCGCCGCCACCCGTGCGGCGCTGGCCTGATATCTGGAGAAACTTGCATGAGCCTGCAAGGTAAAGTTGCACTGGTCACCGGCGCCAGCCGTGGTATCGGCCAGGCCATCGCCCTGGAACTGGGCCGCCAGGGCGCTACCGTAATCGGTACCGCCACTTCCGCTTCGGGTGCCCAGCGTATCGCCGAGACCCTCAAGGAGCACGGTATCACCGGTACCGGTCTTGAGCTCAATGTCACCAGCGAAGAGTCCGTGAGTGCCGTGCTGGCAGCGATCACCGAGCAGTTCGGTGCTCCGGCGATCCTGGTCAACAATGCCGGCATCACCCGCGACAACCTGATGCTGCGCATGAAAGATGAAGAATGGTTCGATGTCATCGACACCAACCTCAACAGCCTCTACCGTCTGTCCAAGGGCGTGCTGCGCGGCATGACCAAGGCGCGCTGGGGTCGTATCATCAGCATCGGTTCGGTTGTCGGGGCCATGGGTAACGCCGGCCAGGCCAACTACGCCGCTGCCAAGGCGGGCCTCGAAGGTTTCAGCCGTGCCCTGGCGCGTGAAGTCGGCTCGCGCGGTATCACTGTAAACTCGGTCACCCCGGGCTTCATCGATACCGACATGACCCGCGAGCTGCCCGAAGCGCAGCGTGAAGCGCTGCGGACCCAGATTCCGCTGGGCCGCCTGGGTCAGGCCGAGGAGATCGCGAAAGTGGTTTCCTTCCTGGCATCCGACGGCGCAGCCTATGTCACAGGCGCTACCGTGCCGGTGAACGGCGGGATGTACATGTAACATCAGCAACTCAATGTGACGGATTGCTTAAAAAAACAGTCATACTGCAAGCCTAAAATCCGTTATAAAGCTGCAACCAGATTCCAGGTGGCAGGCCGGGTGTCTCTCGTGAAGGCGCGTTACGCTTGAAAAGCAGGCGTCTTCCTATAAACTTGGTCACCGGCCAGCTGCATGACATATGTCCATTAGGAGTGAAAACTAGGTATGAGCACCATCGAAGAACGCGTCAAGAAAATCGTCGCCGAGCAACTGGGCGTCAAGGAAGAGGAAGTCAAGAACGAATCTTCCTTCGTTGATGACCTGGGTGCCGATTCGCTTGACACCGTTGAGCTGGTGATGGCTCTGGAAGAGGAATTCGAGACCGAAATCCCTGACGAAGAAGCCGAGAAGATCACTACCGTTCAAGCTGCAATCGACTACGTCAACAGCCACAAGGCCTAAGACGTTCCAGTCGACGCTTCTTGTCGGGAAAAACCGCACTGCCTTTGCCGGCGTGCGGTTTTTTCTTTGCGAGCCATTGGCGTCATTCACCGGGCAATCGAGAGCCTGTTGCCATTTCATTCGGCCATGCTGAATGCAATCGCAAGAGACTCTGTTATTAGAAAAGGAGAGTGCTGTGTCGCGTAGACGCGTCGTGGTCACCGGTATGGGTATGCTGTCGCCACTGGGTACTGATGTACCAAGCACCTGGCAGGGCATTCTGGCTGGCCGCAGTGGCATCGGTCCGATCGAACACACGGACCTGAGTGCCTACTCCACCCGTTTTGGCGGCTCGGTGAAGGGCTTTGAGGTCGAGCAGTACCTGTCGGCCAAGGAAGCTCGCAAGCTTGACCTGTTCATCCAGTACGGCCTGGCGGCCGGTTTCCAGGCGGTGCGCAATGCTGGCCTGGAAGTGACCGACGCCAACCGCGAGCGTATCGGCGTGGCCATGGGGTCGGGCATCGGTGGCTTGACCAATATCGAAGACACCAGCCGAACCCTGCACGAGCAAGGGCCGCGCCGGATTTCGCCATTCTTCGTCCCCGGCTCGATCATCAACATGATCTCCGGCTTCCTGTCGATCCACCTCGGGCTGCAGGGTCCCAACTACGCTATTTCCACTGCGTGCACCACCGGTACCCACTGTATCGGCATGGCTGCACGCAATATCGCCTATGGCGAGGCCGACGTGATGATCGCCGGCGGTGCGGAAATGGCGGCGTGCGGCTTGGGCATGGGCGGTTTCGGCGCCTCGCGGGCGCTTTCTACTCGCAATGACGAGCCGTCTCGTGCCAGCCGTCCGTGGGACAAGGGGCGTGATGGCTTTGTGTTGTCCGACGGCGCCGGCGCCCTGGTGCTGGAGGAGCTCGAACATGCCAAGGCACGTGGTGCGACCATCTATGCCGAGCTGGTCGGTTTCGGCATGAGCGGCGACGCGTTCCACATGACATCGCCACCGGATACCGGCGACGGCGCTGCACGCTGCATGGTCAACGCCCTGCGCGATGCGGGTGTGAAGCCTGAAGAGGTCAGCTACATCAACGCCCACGGCACCTCGACTCCTGCTGGCGATATCGCCGAAGTGGCGGCCATCAAGCGTGTGTTTGGCGAGCACGCCTACAAGCTGGCCGTCAGCTCGACCAAGTCGATGACCGGCCATCTGCTGGGGGCTGCCGGTGCGGTAGAGGCGATCTTCAGCGTGTTGGCGATCAACAGCCAGATGGCGCCGCCGACCATCAACCTGGACGAGCCCGACGAAGGTTGCGATCTGGACTTCGTGCCGCACCAGGCACGCAGCATGCCGATCGATGTCGTGCTCTCCAACTCCTTCGGCTTTGGCGGCACCAACGGTTCGCTGGTATTCCGCCGGTTCGCCGATTGATGCACAGCTGGATCGACGGCCAGCCGGCGACTGCAGTCAACCTGCAGAACCGCGGCCTGGCCTACGGCGATGGTCTGTTCGAGACCCTCGCCGTGCGCGGCGGCAGGCCCAGCCTGCTGCAGCGACATCTCGAGCGCCTCGCCCTGGGTTGCCAGCGCCTGGCGATCGATATCGATCTTGTGCTGGTTCGCGACGAATTGCTGAGTTACGCCAGCCAGCTCGGTGAAGGCGTAGCAAAACTGATCGTCACGCGTGGCGATAGCCTGCGTGGCTATGCGCCAGCTTCCGAAGCCGTGGCCCGACGCATTCTCCTGGGTGGTCCAATGCCAGCTTATCCCGCGGTCAACGCGGAGCAAGGCGTCGGGCTGTTCGACTGCCAGACCCGTCTTGCGCAGCAGCCGCTGCTGGCCGGGCTCAAGCACCTCAATCGCCTGGAGCAGGTAATGGCTCGCGCCGAATGGCAAGACCCTGCCTGTGCCGAGGGTCTGATGCGTGACGTGCAGGGGCACCTGATCGAAGGGGTCTACAGTAATCTGTTCCTGGTCCGCGACGGCGTGCTGCTGACTGCCGACCTGAGCCGCTGCGGCGTGGCAGGCGTCATGCGCGCTGCGCTGCTGGAAGAAGCCCCGGCGCTGGGTATCGAAGTCCGGACCGGCGACCTTGTGCAAGCCGATCTGGAGGCGGCCGACGAGGTGTTCGTCTGCAACAGCGTGTATGGAATTTGGCCCGTGCGTACTGTCGCTGCGCTCAACCTCGACTGGCCGGCCGGGCCGCTCACCCGTAAACTGCAGGCCGTTGCCCGTACGTTACTGGATACCTGATTCGTGAGACGCAAAATCCTGCTGCTGCTGGAAATGGGCCTGATCCTTGCCGGCCTGGCCGTAGGCTGGTCGGCCTGGAAGGTTAACTCGGTCCTGGAGCAGCCGCTGCATGTCACCGAAGAGCGCCTGCTCGATGTGCCCAATGGCACCAACCCCAACCGCATGTTCTACCGCATGCAGAGCGAGGGGCTGCTCGACGATGCCTTCTGGTTGCGTCTTTACTGGCGTTTCAACATGGCTGGCACCGCACTGCATACGGGTGAGTACCGCCTGACGCCTGGAATGACCGTCGAAGCCCTGTTTGACGCCTGGCGCCGTGGCGATGTGGTGCAATACAACCTCACCCTGGTCGAGGGGTGGACCTTCCGCCAGGTGCGCACGGCCGTGGCCAGGCATGAAAAGATCAAGCACACCCTCGACGGGCTCTCCGACAGTGAAGTGATGGACAAGCTTGGGCATACCGGTGTTTTCCCTGAGGGGCGTTTCTTCCCGGACACCTATCGCTTCGTGCGCGGCATGACCGATGTCGAACTGTTGCAGCAAGCCTACATGCGCCTTGAGGAGGTGCTGGCCAAGGAGTGGGCGGATCGGGTGACCGATTTGCCATACCGTGATCCCTACCAGGCGCTGATCATGGCCTCGCTGGTGGAGAAGGAAACCGGTATTCCTCAGGAGCGAGGGCAGATCGCAGGCGTATTTGTGCGCCGCCTTCGCTTGGGCATGATGCTGCAGACCGATCCTACGGTTATCTACGGCATGGGGGAGCGCTATAACGGCAAGATCACGCGTGCCGACCTGCGTGCACCGACACCCTACAACACATACACCATGACCGGCCTGCCGCCGACACCGATCGCCATGGTCGGGCGCGAAGCGATTCACGCCGCGCTGAATCCGTCAGACGGTACCAGCCTGTATTTCGTCGCGCGTGGCGATGGCAGCCACGTCTTCTCCGATGACCTGGACGACCACAACACGGCTGTGCGCGAATATCAGCTCAAGCGCCGCGCCGACTACCGTTCCAGCCCAGCGCCACAAGGCCCGCAGGGCACGGTCGATCAGGCACCGGGGGCCGAGCCGCCAACTGAAGCCGCGCCTCGGTCCGGCGAAGCCCTTGAAGGCGCACCAGCCCAGTCCGCCGAAGAGCCCGCGCCCGCACAAGCGCCGGCGCCCACCGAAAAACAGTAAGGAATGCCCGTGAGCGGTTTGTTCATCACTCTGGAAGGCCCCGAAGGCGCGGGCAAGAGCACCAATCGCGAGTACCTGGCCGCGCGCCTGCGTGAACAGGGCGTGGATGTGGTCATGACCCGTGAGCCTGGTGGTACGCCGTTGGCCGAGCGTATCCGCGAGTTGCTCCTCGCTCCCAGCGACGAAACCATGGCGGTCGATACCGAGCTCCTGTTGATGTTCGCTGCGCGCGCCCAGCACTTGGCCGAGGTCATTCGCCCAGCACTGGCGCGGGGCGCCGTGGTGCTTTGCGACCGCTTCACCGATGCCACCTACGCCTATCAGGGCGGGGGACGTGGCCTGCCCGTGGAGCGCATCGCGGTGCTGGAAGACTTCGTTCAGGGCACGCTGCGCCCGGACCTGACCCTGGTCTTCGATCTGCCAGTAGAAGTCGGTCTTGCCCGTGCTGCCGCCCGCGGTCGCCTGGACCGCTTCGAGCAGGAGGGCCAGGCATTCTTCGAGGCGGTGCGTCAGGCTTATCTGCAGCGCGCAGGCCAAGCGCCGCAGCGCTACAGCCTGCTGGATGCCGGGCAGCCGCTTGAGGCGGTACAGCGCGCCATCGACGCATTGCTGCCAGGTATCCTGGAGCGTTGCCGTGGCTGAGACCTACCCCTGGCAGCAAGCGCTCTGGCAGCAGTTGGCCGGGCGCAGCCAGCATGCCCATGCCTACCTGTTGCACGGGCCGCAGGGTATCGGCAAGCGCGCCATGGCCGAACGCCTGATGGCTCGCCTGTTGTGCCAGCAGCCGCAAGGGGTGGATGCCTGCGGGCAATGCAAGTCGTGCCTGTTGCTCAAGGCTGGCAGCCATCCCGATAACTTCGTGCTGGAACCCGAAGAGGCCGACAAGCCCATCAAGGTCGACCAGGTGCGGGATCTGGTTTCGTTCGTGGTGCAGACTGCGCAGCTGGGCGGGCGCAAGGTGGTACTGATCGAGCCGGTCGAAGCGATGAACGTCAACGCCTCCAACGCTTTGCTCAAGAGTCTCGAAGAGCCTTCGGGCGATACCGTGCTGCTGCTGGTGAGCCATCAGCCCAGCCGTTTGTTGCCAACGATCAAGAGCCGTTGCCAGCAAGTCGCCTGTGCGCAGCCGACGCTTGCGCAGAGTCAGGCCTGGCTGGCGACGGCGCTACCGGAGCTCGATCAGGTCGAGCGTGACGAACTGCTGACTCTGGCGGCAGGGTCGCCACTGATGGCTGTCAACTTGCAGTCACAGGGTGTGCGCGAGCAACGGGCACTGGTCACCGAGGGGGTGAAGAAGCTGATCAAGCAGCAGCAATCGCCCAGCCAGTTGGCCGAGGCCTGGAACAACGTGCCACTACTGTTGCTGTTCGACTGGTTCTGCGACTGGTCGCACCTGATCCTGCGCTACCAATTGACCCAGGACGAAGACGGGCTAGGCTTGGCCGACATGCGCAAGGTCATACAATACCTTGCGCAGAAGAGCAGGCCGGGCAGGGTGCTCGAGGTCCAGGCCTGGATTCTCGAGCAGCGCCAGAAAGTGCAGGGCAAGGCCAACCTCAATCGCGTGCTGCTGCTCGAAGCCCTGTTGGCCCATTGGCTGCAGATGCTGGCCGCGCGCTGATTCCCCATCGTTCATTTTCATGTGTGCTTTCATTCCATGCTCGTAGATTCCCATTGCCACCTCGACCGACTTGACCTGAGCGCCCATGCGGGCTCGCTCGACGCCGCCCTGCAGGCGGCCCGCGAGCGTGGGGTCGGGCATTTTCTGTGCATCGGCGTAAGCGCCGAGAACGCCGGGGCGGTCAAGGCCCTGAGCGAGCAGTACGCCGACGTCGACTGTTCGGTAGGCGTGCACCCGCTCGACCTGGCCCCGGGGGAGACGCCGGCGCTGGAGTGGTTGTTGCGCGAACTGGCTCACCCGTACGTGGTGGCCATTGGCGAAACCGGATTGGACTATCACTACGAGCCTGAGGCCGCCGAGTTGCAGCAGGCGTCTTTCCGCCTGCACCTGGAGGCGTCTCGGCAGACAGGCAAGCCGGTGATCGTTCACACGCGTGCGGCGCGGGCCGACACCCTGGCGCTGCTGCGCGAGGCCAGTCTGCCGCAGGCGGGCGTGTTGCACTGCTTTACAGAAGACTGGGACATGGCCAAGGCTGCACTCGATCTGGGGTACTACATCTCGCTCTCCGGAATCGTCACTTTCCGCAATGCCGACGCCCTGCGCGAGGTCGCACGCCAGGTGCCTGTCGACCGCCTGCTGGTAGAGACCGACTCGCCATACCTGGCGCCCATCCCGTATCGCGGCAAGCCGAATCTGCCGCAGTACGTGCGTGAGGTCGCCGAGTACGTCGCATCGGTGCGAGGGGTGAGCTACGCGCAGTTGGCCGAGCACACGACCGCCAACTTCAAGCGCCTGTTCCCCTTGGCACGCGTCGCCTGAAGCTAAAGCAAGGCGGGCAAAAAAAACCCGGATTCTGGGGGAGGAATCCGGGTTAAGACCATTAGGAGTAAAACAAAGGTACGCGGTCCCTGGGCACCTTTATCGGCGCGCCACTTGGGGGGATGCGTCGCGCCAACACTTCAAGTATTGGCGAGTATCCTCGCACTGCCAGCGTCAGTTGGTCGTTTTTTAAACAGATTTGGAATACACCTGACAACCAATGGGCCATCAGGGTATGGCAGCCAGCAGAAATCGGATGAGTTTGCTGCTATTACGTACCTATCTGTATAGATGTGCGGTGAAAAGTCTGGAGAGTGTGTAGATCGTGCGCGGCTTCCCGGCTGCGTACAGCGTTCGATGAGCCTGGCGAGTCTGGCGAGCCCTGCCGCGTCGGTTGTAGACGAGTGGCAGTCAGGCGCGGAGTATCTCACGCATCCCTGGGATTCAGACCAAGCAGACCCGGTTTGCACTCGAACTCATCATGAAACACAGATATGGTTGGATGATCCGTGCAATTTGCTGCAAGTTAGGCATAATAATCCGCTTCGATTGTCATCCAGTCCTTCTTATGCAGAAAGAACCTCGTAAGGTCCGTGAGTTTCGTCGCCGCGAGCAAGAAATCCTCGACACGGCGCTCAAGCTGTTTCTCGAACAGGGTGAAGACAGTGTCACCGTCGAGATGATCGCCGACGCGGTCGGTATCGGCAAAGGCACGATCTACAAGCACTTCAAGTCCAAGGCGGAGATCTACCTGCGCCTGATGCTCGACTACGAGCGTGATTTGAACGCGCTGTTGCATTCGGACGACGTCGATCGCGACAAAGAAGCCCTGTCGCGAGCCTACTTCGAGTTCCGCATGCGCGATCCCCAGCGCTACCGCTTGTTCGACCGTCTCGAGGAGAAGGTGGTCAAGGGTAACCAGGTGCCGGAGATGGTCGAGGAACTGCACCGTATTCGCGCCTCCAATTTCGAGCGCCTTACCCAGCTGATCAAGGGCCGTATCAGTGAAGGCAAGCTCGAGGATGTGCCGCCATACTTCCACTACTGTGCTGCCTGGGCGTTGGTGCATGGCGCCGTAGCGCTGTATCACTCGCCGTTCTGGAGCAACGTTCTCGAGGATCAGGAAGGTTTCTTCCAGTTCCTGATGGACATCGGCGTGCGCATGGGCAACAAGCGCAAGCGCGACCCGGAACCGGCCACCTGAAGACCCCTGCGGAGCGTTGTCCATGACGGACAGGCTCCGCCAGTCACTTCTGCTTCGGCGACAGGGCTTGCAAAAACCTGATCTTTGAGTCAAGTTTTGCCGGCTCGCTTTTCTCATGCCGGAGTCACCCATGATCGTCGATCGTCAAGGCAGGCGTTTTCGCAATCTGCGCGTCAGCCTGACAGCTGCCTGCAACTATGCGTGCAGTTACTGTGTGCCCGATGGCAAGCGCCTGGTGGCGGCGCAGGATGAGCTGTCTGCCGATGCACTGGCGCGCGGGGTGGCTCTTCTGGTCGATGCCGCAGGTATCGAGCGTCTGCGCATCACCGGTGGCGAACCATTGATCAGCCCCCGCCTGGAGCCGTTCCTGAAGGTTATCGGTGGCTTGGGGCTCAAGGATATCGCCTTGACCACCAACGGTCAGTTGCTCAGTCGCAAGCTTGCGATGTTGCGTGCAGCGGGTATCGACCGGCTCAATGTCTCGCTCGATACCCTCGACCCAACCGCATTTCGCAGCATCGCTCGGGGCGGCGACCTGGCCAGCGTGCTGAGGGGCATGGAGGAGGCGAGTGCGGCGGGTATGCGCATCAAGGTCAACATGGTGCCGATGCGCGGGCGCAATCTCGATCAGGTAGTGCCGCTGCTCGACTACTGCCTGGCAAGAGGCTATGAACTGCGTTTCATCGAGTTGATGCGCATGGGTCACCTGGCGCTTGATTCGAATGCATTCCTGCGTCAGTTCGTCAGTCTCGAGCAATTGCTGGCATTGATCGGCGATCATCATCACTTCCAGCAGGCGCCAGCGGCTTTGGATGCAACGGCCCTGCGCTACCAGATTCCTGGCCAAGGTTACTTTGGTGTGATTGCCAACGAGAGCGTGCCGTTTTGCCGGACCTGCTCGCGCTTGCGTCTGTCCTCTACTGGCTGGCTGCATGGCTGCCTGTCTTCGGGCAATCGCCACTTTATCGGCGATCTGCTCGACAAGCCGCGTCACCAGGCACTTCCAGTGATTCAGCGGCTGCTGGTCAAGGCTCTGGCGGACAAGCAGGAGCTGGCGTTCTCGGGGGGTGTGACAGTGATGAAGGTGATCGGCGGCTGAGCTGGCGCAAAAGCTGCATCTGGCGGCTATTCGCCGGTTTTTCGTCACCGGTCACTGGAGGAAAGATGCGTAGCCTGGTCTTGCTGCTGGCGCTGATGGCGTTGAGCGGCTGCATGAAAGTCAGCGACATGGGCGAAGGTGTTCGCTATCAGATGAGCGACGCCGGTCTGCTCGATCACAGCGATACCGCCCGAACCCTGTCGGTTCGGCTGCAGCCTGATTCGTTCATCTTCATTGGCCAGGGCGCCTTCGTGCCGCCTGGAAAAGGGCCGGTGCCGCAGCAGAATGCCGTTGCCGAAGAAGCATTCAAGAGCTTCGTCGAGTACTTCCCGCTGGTGCGTCGCGCCAGGGCGCCGTTGGGGTTGGAGGACGCGATAGCCGAGGCGCGTTCGGTCGGAGCCCATTACGTGCTCTATACCCGTTTCGCTCGCACCGATGACCGCATTGGTAATGGCGACGAATGGTACGACGAGCAGGCAGTGGATCGCCTCGGTTGGGATACCGGTGTGGTGCAGATGATGCTGATCGAAACCAGCACGCGCTATTTGATCGATACCGCGCGCATCAAGAGCCGTGGCGGTTTGTTGACGTTCCACGACAACACGCCGCAGGATTTGCTCGCGGCACCCATGCGCGAGTACGCTCGTAGCCTCTTGGGAATGAGTCGGTAAGGAACGGGTGATGACAGGTACGGGCAAGGCCAACGATCTTCTGGCGCAGATACCCAAGGAGAAGGGGCTGCCTCCCGTGCATCTGTGGAATCCCGATTTCTGCGGCGACATCGATATGCGCATCGCCCGCGACGGCACCTGGTACTACCTGGGAACGCCGATCGGGCGCAAGCCGATGGTGCGCTTGTTCTCTACCATCATTCGTCGCGACGGTGATGACTATTTCCTGGTAACGCCTGTGGAGAAGGTCGGCATTCGTGTCGATGATGCGCCGTTCGTGGCGGTCAGCCTGGAAGTGGAGGGCAGTGGTGAGCAGCAGGTCCTGCGATTCACCAGCAATGTCGAGGATCAGGTCGAGGCCGGTCCTGATCACCCCATTCGGGTAGAGACCGATCCGACAACGCATGAGCCATCGCCTTACCTGCTGATGCGCAGCAACCTCGAAGCGCTCATCCACCGCAATGTGTTCTACCAACTGGTGGAGCTTGCGGTGCCACGCGTGATCGATGGCGAGGAGTGGTTGGGGGTTTGGAGTGGCGGGGTGTTCTACCCCATCGGGCGCGACCACTGAGCGCATCTTGCGACGATCTTTCTGATCCCGGAAAAACAAAAAACCTCCAGTGCTTGCGCATCTGGAGGTTTTTCAGTGTCTGGCTCCGCGACCTGGACTCGAACCAGGGACCCAATGATTAACAGTCATTTGCTCTACCGACTGAGCTATCGCGGAATCTGCGCGTATCTTACTGAATGCCAAGGGGAAGTCAAGCTGCCCCCTGGCAAATCAAGCAGTTACAGCACTTCGACGATGGCCTTGGTGACCACGTGGATATTGCTCTGGTTCAGTGCCGCCACAGCGATGCGACCGGTGTCCAGCGCGTAGATGCCGAAGTCGTTCTTCAGGCGCGCGACCTGTTCCACAGTCAGGCCCGAGTAGGAGAACATGCCGACTTGGCGACCGACGAAGCTGAAGTCGCGGTTGGCACCGTACTCGGCCAGGAGCGAGACCATCTGTTTGCGCATGCCGTGGATGCGTTCACGCATTTCGCCCAGTTCGGCTTCCCACATCTGACGCAGTTCCGGGCTGTTGAGCACGGTGGCGACGATGGTTGCACCGTGAGTCGGCGGGTTGGAGTAGGTGGTGCGAATCACGCGCTTGACCTGCGACAGCACGCGCGTGCTCTCGTCTTTCGAAGCGGTGACGATCGACAGCGCGCCGACGCGCTCGCCATACAGCGAGAACGATTTGGAGAACGAGCTGGAGACAAAGAACTCCAGGCCCGACTCGGCGAACAGGCGTACGGCGAAGGCATCTTCGCCGATGCCTTCGCCGAAGCCCTGGTAGGCCATGTCGAGGAATGGCACGTGGCCTTTTGCCTTGACCACTTCCAGCACGTTCTTCCAGTCGTCGAGCGACAGATCGACACCGGTCGGGTTATGGCAGCAGGCGTGCAGGACGACGATCGAGCCCGAGGGCAGCTTGTTCAGGTCTTCGAGCATGCCGGCACGGTTGACGTCGTTGCTCGGTGCGTCGTAATAGCGGTAGTTCTGTACTGGGAAGCCTGCAGTCTCGAACAGGGCGCGATGGTTTTCCCAGCTCGGATCGCTGATGGCGACTACCGCGTTCGGCGCAAGGCGCTTGAGGAAGTCGGCACCGATCTTGAGGGCGCCGGTACCGCCGACAGCCTGCACGGTTACTACGCGGCCTTCAGCCAGCAGTGCGGATTCAGCGCCGAACAGCAGTTTTTGTACGGCCTGGTCGTAGGCAGCGATGCCGTCGATCGGCAGGTAGCCGCGGGAGGCATGTTGGGCGACACGCTGGGTTTCGGCTTCGATCACCGCGCGCAGCAGCGGGATGCGGCCTTCCTCATTGCAATAGACGCCAACGCCCAGATTGACCTTGTCGGTACGTGGGTCAGCGTTGAATGCTTCGTTGAGGCCCAGGATGGGGTCGCGGGGTGCCAGCTCGACAGCGGAAAACAGGCTCATTGTTACCTTGGCTCTGAATAGGAGAGTGATAGGAAATGCACCCTCCAGCCCAGTGCACTGAAGCGGTGCAAACGGGGAGTCAGTATAGTGATACCGATCGGTCACTGCGACACTCTGGCACAGGTTTTCAGGCGCTTTGCGCAAATATTTTTCGACCATTGGTCGAATTGCCTTGTCCACCGCAATGAGCGTTCACATCTGCGGCGGCAAAGGCCACCCCGGCGCGTCTTTTTGCGTATAGACTACTGGCTAAATTTACAGTTGCCGCGACATCCAAGAGGTCCGTCATGTCCGAGTTCCAGCTCGTCACCCGATTCCAGCCGGCCGGCGACCAGCCCGAAGCCATTCGCCTGATGGTCGAGGGTATCGAAGCGGGCCTGTCGCACCAGACCCTACTCGGGGTGACAGGCTCCGGCAAGACCTTCAGCATCGCCAATGTCATTCAACAGGTCCAGCGCCCGACCATGGTGCTGGCGCCGAACAAGACGCTGGCTGCCCAGCTGTATGGCGAGTTCAAGGCCTTCTTCCCGCACAACGCGGTGGAGTACTTCGTCTCCTACTACGACTACTACCAGCCGGAAGCCTACGTCCCGTCGTCGGACACCTTCATCGAGAAGGATGCCTCGATCAACGACCACATCGAGCAGATGCGCCTGTCGGCGACCAAGGCATTGCTGGAGCGGCGCGACGCGATCATCGTCACCACGGTGTCGTGTATCTATGGCCTGGGCAGCCCGGAAACCTACCTGAAGATGGTTCTGCACGTCGATCGCGGCGACAAGCTCGACCAGCGCGCACTGCTGCGCCGGCTGGCCGACCTGCAGTACACCCGCAACGAGATGGACTTCGCCCGTGCCACCTTCCGGGTGCGTGGTGATGTGATCGACATCTTTCCGGCCGAATCGGACCTCGAGGCCATCCGTATCGAGCTGTTCGACGACGAGGTGGAGAACATTGCCGCCTTCGACCCCTTGACCGGCGAAGTGATTCGCAAGCTGCCGCGTTTCACTTTCTACCCCAAGAGCCACTATGTGACCCCGCGCGAGACTCTGCTCGAGGCGGTGGACGGCATCAAGGAGGAGCTCGGCGAGCGGCTGGAGTACCTCAACAAGGCCAACAAGCTGGTAGAGGCCCAGCGTCTGGAGCAGCGTACGCGCTTCGACCTGGAGATGATTCTCGAGCTGGGTTATTGCAACGGTATCGAAAATTACTCGCGCTATCTGTCCGGTCGTCCGGCCGGCGCCCCGCCGCCGACGCTCTACGATTATCTTCCTGCCGACGCGTTGCTGGTGATTGATGAGTCACACGTCAGCGTTCCTCAGGTCGGCGCCATGTACAAGGGCGACCGTTCTCGCAAAGAGACACTGGTGGAGTATGGTTTCCGCCTGCCATCGGCGCTGGATAACCGGCCTATGCGCTTCGACGAGTGGGAGTCAGTCAGCCCGCAGACCATCTTCGTCTCGGCGACGCCTGGCCCTTACGAGGCAGAGCATGCCGGGCGTGTGGTCGAGCAGGTGGTGCGGCCAACCGGCCTTGTCGATCCTCAGGTAGAGGTGCGTCCAGCCCTCACTCAGGTGGATGACCTGCTGTCGGAAATCGGCAAGCGCGTGGCGGTGGGGGAACGGGTGCTGGCGACGACCCTGACCAAGCGCATGGCAGAGGACCTTACCGACTACCTCGCAGATCACGATGTGCGTGTGCGCTACCTGCATTCGGACATTGACACCGTGGAGCGGGTGGAGATCATCCGAGACCTGCGTCTGGGTACCTTTGATGTACTGGTGGGCATCAACCTGTTGCGTGAGGGGTTGGACATGCCGGAGGTGTCGCTGGTGGCCATTCTCGATGCCGACAAGGAAGGCTTCCTGCGTTCGGAGCGTTCGCTGATCCAGACCATTGGCCGCGCTGCGCGCAACCTAAACGGCAAGGCGATTCTCTATGCCGACCAGGTGACAGGCTCCATGCAGCGGGCGATCGACGAGACCGAGCGGCGTCGGGCCAAGCAGGTGGCGTTCAACGAGGCGAATGGCATCGTGCCCAAGGGGGTGGTCAAGGACATCACCGATATCCTGGAAGGCGCCACGGTGCCCGGTGCGCGCAGCAAGAAGCGCAAGGGCATGGCCAAGGCTGCGGAGGAGGCTGCGCGCTACGAGGCAGAGCTCGCCACTCCTGGCGAGATCACCAAGCGCATCAAGGTGCTGGAAGAGAAGATGTTCCAGCTGGCGCGCGACCTGGAGTTCGAGGCCGCCGCCCAGTTGCGCGACGAGATCGGGCAACTGCGTGAGCGGCTGATCGCCAGCTGAGTGCACTCGTCGGCGCAGAAATGGCCGGGTTACAGGGTCAGTGTGCCTCGCCGGCTTTCAGCCCCTGCGGCAGTTTGCGTGTCAGCAAGACCGCCACCATGCTGACCGCCAAACCGATCCCTACCAGATGGAAGGCATCGTTGTAGGCCATGATCAATGCCTGCTGGTGGGTGATTTCGCTCAAGCGCCCCAGTGCTGCGCTGTCACTGCCCAGTCGCTCGGCCAACTGGGCCAGCCGCTCCGCCACTTGCGGGTTGCTTGGCACCACTGATTCGCGCAGGTAGTCGAAATACACCTTGGTCCTTGCATCCAGCAAGGTGGCCAGCAAGGCGATACCAATGGCGCCGCCCAGGTTGCGCAGGATGTTGAACAGGCTCGAAGCCGAGCCCGCATCCTGGGGCTGAATGTAAGCCGTGGCGATCAGCGAGATGGTGACCATGATCATGGGCTGCCCGAGTGCGCGAATGATCTGGATATGGTTGAACTGTGGCCCTGCGAAGTCCGGGTTGAGCACTCCCGAGCCGAAGCTGGCAGCCCCGAACAGGCAAAAGCCCAGTGCACAGAGCAACTTGGGCGCAATCACCTTCATCAGTTGCGGCACCAGCGGAATCAGGAACAGCTGTGGAATTCCCATCCACATGATCACCTCGCCGATCTGCAGGGCGTTGTAGCCCTGGATCTGCGCAAGGTACAGCGGCAGCAGATAGATCGAACCATAAAGCCCAACACCCATCCCCAGGCTGGCGATGCTCGACAGGCCGAAGTTGCGGTTGCCGAGGATGCGCAGGTTGATCAGGGGGTTGGCCCGCGAAAGCTGGAGGATGACGAAGGTGATCAGGCAGAGCAGGGCCACGGTACCCAGGCCGACAATAAGGCTCGACTCCAGCCAGTCCTTGCGATGGCCTTCTTCCAGAAAGACTTGCAGGCAGCCCAGGCCGACCCCCAGGGTGACGATGCCGGCGTAGTCGGTGCTTTTGAGCAGCTCCCAGTGCGCCTCTTTCTTCTCCAGCCCGTAGAGCAGCCCTGCGATCATCACCAGCCCCGGCGGGATGTTGATGTAGAAGATGTATTCCCACCCCCAGTTTTCGGTGAGCCAACCGCCCAGGGTCGGACCGATGGAGGGGGCGAAGGTCGCGGTCATGGCGAACATCGCCATGCCCTTGGCTCGATGGTGTTCGGGCAGCTTGATCAGGGTCAGGGTGAAGGCCAGCGGAATCAGTGCGCCGCCGGTAAACCCCTGGAGAGCGCGAAACACGATCATGCTTTCCAGGTTCCAGGCCATCGAGCACAACAGCGAGGCCGCCAGAAAACCAAGCGAGACCCACACCGCCAGGCGCCGTGCGGATAGTAACTGCACAAGCCAGGCAGTCAGCGGAATCATGATGATTTCCGCCACGAGATAGGAGGTCGAGATCCACGAGCCCTCTTCTAAGGTGGCAGACAGCGCCCCCTGGATATCCTTGAGCGAGGAGTTGGTGATCTGAATGTCCAGCACGGCCATGAATGCACCGAGCATCACGCTCATCACCGCAATCCAGTCGCGCCGGCTAGGCTCCGCAGTCGGTCGCAGCAGTTGGTCACCGGCCATCGTGAGTTTCGCCGCGCTCTGCCTGATCGGCGCTGTTGCGCAGGTCGACGGTGGCGGTTACCGACATGCCTGGGCGAATGCGACCGTGCAAGGGGTTATTGGCTGCAAAGGTCAGCTTGACCGGAATGCGTTGCACCACCTTGGTGAAGTTGCCGGTGGCATTGTCTGGAGGCAGCAGGCTGAATTGCGCCCCGGATGCGGCGAACAGGCTGTCGACACGGCCTTCGATCGGGGTGTCGGGATAGCTGTCGAAGATCAGTTCGGCACGCAGACCCCGATGCATGTTGCCGATCTGGGTTTCCTTGAAGTTGGCCTGCACCCAGATGTCTTCGTCCGGGACGATCGATAGCAGATAGGCGCCGGCCTGCACCACCTGGCCATTGCGGGCGCTGCGCTGGCCGATGGTGCCACTGATGGGGGCGTGGATTTCACAGCGGGTAAGGTTGAGTTCTGCCTGTGCCAGGTCTGCCCGGGCGTTGGCAATTTGCGCATCGAGGCGCTTGAGTTCGGCCGTCAATGCATCGATCTGCTGGCGCTGGCTCTGCAGGTCGGCCTGGGCTTTGTCGACTTGGGAGCGGGCGACGTGGTTTTCCGCAGACAGGGTGGTGACTCGTTCCTCCGAGACGAACCCAGGTTTGCGCAGGGCTTCGGCACGATTGAGGTCCAGGCGCGAGCGATCAAGGGTGGCCTGGTTGGCGGCCACCTGGGCTCGGCCGGCGGCGATCAAGCTGTCTTGCTGGGTCAGTCGGCTTTGCGCCTGGACGCGTTCGGCTTCACGCGTAGCCAGTGCCGCGCGAGCACGCTCGACCGCCAGCTGGAAGTCGGCGACCTCCAGGCGGACCAGCAGATCGCCTTGCGTGACGTGTTGATTGTCCTCTACCAGCACCTCGTCGACCCGCGCACCCAGCTGGCTGGAAATGCGAGTGATCTCACCCTGCACATAGGCATTGTCGGTGCTCTCGTAGAAACGCCCCTTGAAATACCAGTGGGCGAGAAAGGCGAGCGCGATCAGCACCACCAAGGTGAGAAAGATCAGCAGGCGGCGTTTGAGTTGAGCAGGCATAGGGACTATCGTTCCAGAAATGTAAGCAAATTTAACAGCTCGGCAATGCACCGTCACAAGTGACGATAGCGCCATTGCTGGAGCCCGATGCCCGCACCCTGCTAACATCCCGCCTTTGTTTCATCTTTCGTCCGAGACTGTCCATGACCACCGTTCGCACGCGTATCGCGCCATCGCCCACTGGCGACCCCCACGTCGGCACTGCCTACATCGCCCTGTTCAACTACTGCTTTGCCAAGCAGCACGGCGGCGAGTTCATCCTGCGCATCGAAGACACCGATCAGTTGCGTTCGACCCGCGAGTCGGAACAGCAGATTTTCGATGCCCTGCGCTGGCTCGGTATCGAATGGAATGAAGGTCCGGACGTTGGCGGCCCGCACGGCCCGTACCGCCAGAGCGAGCGCGGCGAGATCTACGCCAAGTACGCCAAGCAACTGGTCGATGCCGGCCATGCGTTCTATTGCTTCTGCACCGCCGAAGAGCTGGATCAGATGCGTGCCGAACAGATGGCCCGTGGCGAAACACCGCGCTATGACGGCCGCGCATTGAAAATGAGCGCCGAGGAAGTGCAGCGTCGACTGGCCGCTGGCGAGCCCCACGTGATTCGCATGAAAGTGCCGAGCGAAGGTATCTGTGTGGTGCCGGACATGCTGCGTGGCGATGTCGAGATTCCGTGGGACCGCATGGACATGCAGGTTCTGATGAAGAACGATGGCCTGCCGACGTACTTCCTCGCCAACGTGGTCGATGACCACCTGATGGGCATCACCCACGTCTTGCGAGGCGAGGAGTGGCTGCCGTCGGCGCCGAAGCTGATCAAGCTCTACGAGTATTTTGGCTGGGAGCAGCCCAAGCTGTGCTATATGCCGCTGCTGCGTAACCCGGACAAATCCAAGCTGTCCAAGCGCAAGAACCCGACCTCGGTCACGTTCTACGAGCGTATGGGCTTCATGCCTGAAGCCATGCTCAACTACCTGGGGCGCATGGGCTGGTCGATGCCGGACGAGCGCGAGAAGTTCTCCCTGGCAGAGATGGTCGAGCATTTTGACCTGTCGCGTATTTCCCTTGGCGGGCCGATCTTCGACATCGAGAAGCTGTCCTGGCTCAATGGCCAGTGGTTGCGCGACCTGCCGGTCGAGGAGTTTGCGGCGCGCGTACAGAAGTGGGCGTTCAACAGCGACTACATGATGAAGATCGCACCGCATGTACAGGGTCGTGTCGAAACTTTCAGCCAGATCGCGCCACTGGGCGGGTTCTTCTTCGAGGGCGCCCTCAAGCTCGATGCCAAGCTGTTCGAGCACAAGAAACTGTCGCCCGATCAGGTGCGTCAGGTCATGCAGTTGATCTTGTGGAAGCTCGAAAGCCTGCGGCAGTGGGAAAAGGAGCGTATTACCGGCTGCATCCAGGCGGTGGTCGAGGCCTTGGAGTTGAAGCTGCGTGACGCCATGCCGCTGATGTTCGCCGCAATTTCGGGGCAGGCCAGCTCGGTGTCGGTGCTTGATGCCATGGAGATTCTCGGCCCCGACCTGACCCGCTACCGTCTGCGCCAGGCGCTGGAACTGCTGGGCGGCGTGTCGAAGAAAGAGAACAAGGAGTGGGAAAAGCTGCTGGCGAACATCGCCTGATTGGCTTATCTCACGCCCCTGTGGCAGTGGGCTTGCCCGCTGCCACAGGACCTGGCAATCGCCGGGAGCAGGGCAGGGCGGTAAGTGATTGTTATCTGTGAAAAAAATTTTTGATATTTTCACGAATTCGTTTGACAGTGCTGCAATCCGATCTTAATATGCGCCCCGTCCACAGCGATGAACGAAAATGAAGCACCAGGCACCCAGCCGGTGATTCAGTTCAAAGCGACATTGTGGGGCTATAGCTCAGCTGGGAGAGCGCCTGCATGGCATGCAGGAGGTCAGCGGTTCGATCCCGCTTAGCTCCACCAAATTCCGCTTCGTGATCAAGGTCGTGAAGCAAGACTGGTCCAGCAACCAGATCTTGAAGGTAAGAAGGTTCGTCCCCTTCGTCTAGTGGCCTAGGACACCGCCCTTTCACGGCGGTAACAGGGGTTCGAGTCCCCTAGGGGACGCCAGTATTGCACAAGCGATATTTCATGATGTCGCTGGGCCGAGAGGCTAGAAATCCGGGGCTATAGCTCAGCTGGGAGAGCGCCTGCATGGCATGCAGGAGGTCAGCGGTTCGATCCCGCTTAGCTCCACCAATTTTGCCGCGGTTCGTGAAAACGGATCGGCACGAAGGTTACGTCCCCTTCGTCTAGTGGCCTAGGACACCGCCCTTTCACGGCGGTAACAGGGGTTCGAGTCCCCTAGGGGACGCCATTTCTTCCCGCGTTTTGCGGGGTTGAAAGGCTCATTCGACTGTTGGGTGAGCTTTTTGTTTTGTTTCGGGGCTATAGCTCAGCTGGGAGAGCGCCTGCATGGCATGCAGGAGGTCAGCGGTTCGATCCCGCTTAGCTCCACCAATCTGCCACGGTTCGTGAAAATGAATCGGCACGAAGGTTACGTCCCCTTCGTCTAGTGGCCTAGGACACCGCCCTTTCACGGCGGTAACAGGGGTTCGAGTCCCCTAGGGGACGCCATTTTTACCCGTGTTTTACGGGACTTCAAAGGCTCATTCGATTATTGAATGGGCCTTTTGTTTTTCTACCTCCTTAATCTTCCAGGTGCCCGATCAGCGGTACGCGATTTCGCTTGCCATAAAATATTATATGCGTAATATTTCGATCATCATATTTGGGGGTGCCCATGAACGATAAAAAGACCAGGACTCGCGAGCGTATTCTCGACGCCGCCTGTAGCGCACTGATCCAGCAGGGGCCAGCCGACCCCAGCGTAGGTCAGGTAATGGCTGCAGCAGGCCTCACCGTCGGAGGCTTCTACGCCCATTTCGATAGCAAGGATGAATTGATGCTGGCGGCATTCGACCAGTTGCTCGGTGAGCGACGGGCCTTGCTTTCGCAGGTCGACCCCAGCCTGTCTGGTGCTGAGCGTCGTGCGCTGGCAGCGGCTTTCTATCTGTCGCGCAAGCACCGTGATGCCCATGAGCACGCCTGTCCCTTGCCTAACGCGTTGGGTGAGATGCAGCGTTTGCCCGCAGCCTTTCGCGAAATGTTGGCCGAACACCTCGAGCTTATGACGGCGCAGATGGTCGATCGTCCCGAGGATATCGACAAGGCGTTCGCCGACCTCGCCCTGATGGTCGGCGGCCTGGCCCTGGCCCGAGCCTTGGGCGCTACCGAACTTTCCGACCGTATTCTGCGCGCCGCCAAGTCGGCGGTTATCTGAGCAACCTCAACTCTGGAGCAAGGCGATGACGACCCTGAGCTGGATTCGCAGCGTCAACGGCACCCTCGGCCATCTGGCCCCCGAGCATGTCGCCGGGCGCATGCGGCGCGCCTTCATGACGCCGCGTAACCTGCCTGCGCGGCAGTGGGAGCTGCCGCTATTGGCTTCGGCCGAGCGTATCACCCTGCGCTTCGGTCTTTCGGCCTTGCGCTGGGGCAAGGGGCCGACGGTGCTCCTGATGCACGGCTGGGAAGGGCGGCCCACCCAGTTTGCCGCGCTGATCGAAGCCCTGGTGCAGGCAGGACACACGGTCGTGTCCCTGGAGGGGCCGGCCCATGGCCGTTCGCCGGGGCAGCAGGCGCATGTGGTGCTGTTCGCCCGGGCTCTGCTTGAAGCCGCGGCGGAGCTGCCGCCGTTGCGGGCCGTGATCGGTCATTCGATGGGTGGCGCCAGTGTCATGTTGGCGTTGCAGTGGGGCTTGCGTGCCGAGTCGGCGGTGAGCATTGCTGCACCTGCTCAATTGCTCGGTGTGTTGCGCGGATTTGCCCGGCGTCTGGGGATGCCCAGGCGGGCGCGTGCAGCCTTCATCCGGCAGGTCGAGCGTGACGTGGGCGTGCAGATCGATCGGCTGGATGTCAGTGGCTACCAGCTCGAGTTGCCTGGGCTGGTGGTTCATGCAGCCGACGATGCGCTGGTCGCGGTCAGTGAGGCGCAGCTCATCCACAAGGCCTGGTTCGACAGTCGCCTGTTGCTGCTGGAGGACGGTGGGCATCAACGGGTGCTGGCTGACCCGCGTCTGGCCCAGGCTGTGCTCGAGCTGCTGGCGCGTACGACGCAACCGGCACGGCAAAGCGCCTGAGCATCCGTTACACTCTGCCCGTTCACTGACTACAGGAGCGGGCATGAGCTGGGATCTGGCAGCGCCATTCATCATCGACCTTCGCGTCGGCACCGAGGATATCGACGGCCTCGGTCATGCCAACAACGCTGTCTACGTCACCTGGCTGGAGCGCTGCGCCTGGCGTCACTCGCAGCGCCTGGGGCTGGACCTGGCCGAGTACCGTCGTCTGGACCGGGCAATGGCCGTGGTGCGCCATGAGATCGACTACCTGGCAGCGGCGTACGAAGACGACGAGCTGCAATTGGCCACCTGGATCATCGACTGGGATCAGCGCCTGCGCATGACCCGTCGTTTTCAGCTCAAGCGCCCACGTGACGGCGTTACCCTGTTGCGCGCGCAAACCACCTTTGCCTGTATCGAACTGTCCAGCGGCAAGCCTCGGCGGATGCCGGCCGAGTTCATCGAGGGCTATGGTCCGGCGCTGATCGGCGCCTGATCCACGGGCATTTTTTGCTAGACTGCCGCCTTTTCTCGTCGGGACCCTGAAATGCAAATTGCCCTGGCCCCCATGGAGGGGCTGGTCGACAACATCCTGCGCGACGTGCTGACCCGCGTCGGGGGTATCGACTGGTGTGTCACCGAGTTCATCCGTGTCTGTGATCGCCTGCTGCCACCTTCGTCGTTCGACAAGTTGGCACCCGAGTTGCGCAACGGTGCGCGCACGGCTGCCGGCACGCCGATGCGTGTGCAGTTGCTGGGCTCCGATCCGCTGTGCCTGGCGGACAACGCCGCCCTGGCCTGTGAACTCGGGGCACCGGTAATCGACCTCAACTTCGGCTGCCCGGCCAAGACCGTGAACAAGTCTCGCGGGGGCGCTGTGCTGCTCAAGGAGCCCGAGCTGCTGCATGCCATCGTTCGTGAAGTTCGACGGGCGGTGCCGGCGCAGATCCCGGTGACGGCGAAGATGCGTCTGGGCTTCGACAGCCCGGATGGTGCGCTGGAGTGTGGCATCGCGCTGGCCGAAGGTGGGGCGCAGCACTTGGTGGTGCATGCGCGAACCAAGGTAGAGGGTTACAAGCCGCCGGCTCACTGGGAGTGGGTGGCGCGGGTGCAGGATGTGGTCAAGGTGCCGGTCTTTGCCAATGGCGAGATCTGGACCGTCGATGATTGGCGACGCTGCCGCGAAGTCAGCGGCGCCGAAAACATCATGCTCGGGCGCGGGCTGGTGTCGAGGCCGGATCTGGGCTTGCAGATCGCCGCGGCGCGCGAGGGGCGGGACTACCAGCCGATGGTGTGGAGCGACCTGCTACCGCTGCTGCGCGAGTTCTGGCGCCAGGCGCAGGCCAAATTGTCGCCGCGCTATGCGCCCGGGCGGATGAAGCAGTGGTTGGCGATGTTGACCCGCAGCTACCCGGAGGCGGTGCTGTTGTTTGCCGAGTTGCGGCGCGAGGATGACTGCGCCCGCATCAGCCGGCTGTTGGGCGTCGAGCCAGTGAAAACGGCCTCTTTCACCGAGTGCGTCGCCTGATGTGCAGCTGCATCGTGCGGGGTGGGCAGATTTTTTCATGAGAGCCCTTGAAAGTCCGTTGCCTGACCTTATCTCTTGAGTACGCGATGCCGAAGTCGGGTCGCGTAGTGACTTACTTGCTGAATCTCAGGAGTTTATGACCATGACTACTGCTTTCTCCCTCGCACCACTGTTCCGCCATTCCGTAGGTTTCGATCGTTTCAATGACCTGTTCGAATCCGCGGCACGTAATGAGGCCGGTAGCAGCTACCCGCCCTACAACGTCGAAAAGCATGGCGATGACCACTATCGCATCGTGGTTGCTGCAGCCGGCTTCCAGGAGCAGGATCTCGACCTTCAGGTCGAAAAAGGCGTCCTGACCGTTACCGGTGGCAAGCGCGAAAATGGCGCTGCCGAAGTCACCTATCTGCATCAGGGTATCGCCCAGCGTGCTTTCAAGCTGTCGTTCCGCCTGGCGGATCACATTGAAGTAAAAGCTGCCGGTCTGGCTAACGGCTTGCTCAGCATCGACCTGCTGCGCATCGTGCCGGAAGAAGCCAAGGCCAAGCGTATTCCGATCAATGGTGAAAAGGCTGCACTGAATTGAATGCAGTGAAGTGAATGGAAGGGCACCCTAGGGTGCCCTTTCGCATTTATGGGGCACACCCCTCCCGTAGAGGCAGGGCGCTATTAATAGTCTGCCGGGGTTTCCTGCAAGATCTGGCGAAACTCCGGCAAGGGCAGCGGTCGGCTGTGCAGGTAGCCCTGGTACAGGTAACAGCCCTGTCGCTCGAGAAATTCCAGTTGCTCCGTCAGTTCGACACCTTCTGCTATCACCGCCAGCTCCAGGCTTCGCGCCATGGCCACGATGGCTCGAACGATCTCGGCATCATTGGGGTCGTTGGGCGCGTCACGCACGAAGGTCTGGTCGATCTTCAGGGCATCCACCGGCAGGCGCTTCAGGTAGGTCAGCGACGAATAGCCCGTGCCGAAATCATCCATGGCGAAGCTCACCCCGTAGCGTTTGAGCTCACGCATCTTGTTGATGGTGTCTTCCAGGTTCTGGATGACAATGCCCTCGGTGATCTCCAGTTTGAGCATGCGCCTGGGCAAGCGATAGTCGTCGAGGCTGCGTAGCACTCGTTCGACGAAATCATTCTGGCGGAATTGCCGGGGGCTGATATTCACGCAGAGACTGAAATCGTCGGCACTGATCAGCCCGTCCTCGAGCATGCGCGCGCAGGCGTCGCAGGCTTCGTCAAGGATCCAGCTACCCACCTCGAGTATCAGGCCGCTTTCCTCGAGCACCTGGATGAACTGGGAGGGCGCTTGCTGGCCAAGTTGCGGATGGTGCCAGCGCAAGAGCACTTCGGCACCGACGATGCGGTTGTCGCGGGCGTCCACCTGGGGCTGGAAGTGCAGGGCCAGTTCGCCGCGCGCGAGCGCCAGACGCAGGTCGTTTTCCATGCGCAGGCGCTCGCTGGCCGCCTTTTGCATGGTGGTGTGGAACAGCTGGGTGGTATTGCGTCCGGAATCCTTGGCGCGGTAAAGGGCGATGTCTGCTCGCTTGAGCAGATCGGCCGGGGTGATGCCATGGTCGGGAATCAGTGCCACGCCGATGCTCGGTGTCACCTGCAGGCGCTGGCCGTCCAGCGACATGGGTTCGGCCAGCAGTTCGCGCAGGGTGTCGGCCAACTCGCGAACCTTGCCCTCGACGTGCTCGCGACTCCCCTCCAGACCGCTGAGCAGGACTACGAACTCGTCGCCCCCCAGGCGTGCCACGGTGTCTTCCAGGCGCACGCTGGCTTCGAGGCGGGCAGTGATGATCTTCAATACCGTGTCGCCGACGGGGTGGCCCAGAGAGTCGTTGATGTGCTTGAAGTGGTCCAGGTCGAGGAACAGCAGGGCGCCGCGTAGGTTGTGGCGCTTGAGCAGGGCGATCTGCTGGCTGAGCCGGTCCATCAGCAGGGCGCGGTTGGGCAGGTTGGTCAGCGGGTCATGGTAGGCCAGGTGGCGGATCTGTGCTTGTGCGTTCTTCAACTGGCTGACGTCGCGGGCGGTCAACAGCAGGCAGTCGGTTTCATTGAGGCTGATCGGCTCGACGGACACCTCGACGGTCAGGATGTCTCCGCGTTTGTTGCGCCCGAGCATCTCCCGGTGGTGTACCCGGCCGCGCTCCTTGAGTTCAGCAAGCAAGGCTGCCCGTTGCTTGTCGTCGGCCCAGATGCCCAGTTCGAAAACGGTACGCCCCACCACCTCGATACTGCTGTAGCCGGTCAGGCGGCAGAAGCCGTCGTTGACCTCGACATAGCGTCCACTGAGCCGTTCGGTGATGGTGATGGCGTCGGGGCTCGAGTGGAAGGCTTTGGCGAACTTCTCCTCGCTGGCCTTGAGTGCCGCCTCGGCGCGCTGTTGCTGGGTGATGTCACGCAGCGTGGTGACGCTGCAGGGCTGGCTGTCCACGGTGATCAGGCGGCTGGAAATCACGCAGGTCAGTGGTGAGCCATTGCGGTGGTTGACCACGACCGCGACATTGCTCAAGGCCTGATCGCGGATTACCCGTTCGATGCGTTGCGCGCGCGCGGACGACTCGGCCCAGAGGCCGATCTGCTCGGCGGTGCGCCCGATGACCTGTTCGGCGTCCCACCCGAAGGTCTGGGTGAAGGCTGGATTGATCTCGATGAACTGGCCCGTATCCTGGTGAGTGACGCAGATCGGGTCGGGGCTGACCTGGAACAGGCTGGCGAACTTCTCTTCCGAGGCGCTCAGGCGTTGCTCGCGCTCGACCTGGTCGGTGATGTCCAGCAAGGTGCCGGCCATGCGCAGTGGGTTGCCATGTTCGTCGCGATAAAGCCGCGCACGGCTTTCGATATAGCGCGATGCGCCGTTCTCCAGCTGGACGCGATAGGTGATCTGGTAGTTGCCGGCCGGCCCTTCGCGCAGGCTGCGGTAGGCTTGACGCATGGCGCTGCGTTCTTCCTCGGGCACGCCTTCGAAGAAGGCTTCGAAGGACTCATGGAAGGGCACCGGGTCAAGGCCGTGCAGTTGCGCGGCGCGCGCCGAGCCATAGAGCATTCCGCTGGGAATGTGCCAGTCCCAGGTGCCCAACTGCGCCGAGTCCAGGGCCAGGTCCAGGCGCTCCTGGCTGTCCTTGAGTGCCTGCTCGGCCCGCTTGCGTTCGGTGGTGTCGACAAAGGTGCTGATCAGGTAGGTGATGCCTTCGAGCTCGATACCCTGGGTGCAGAGGATGCCATCGTGGATGTTGCCGCTGGTGGCACGGAACTGGACTTCCATGATCACCGGGCTGCCATTGTTGCGAGTGGCTTCCAGTACTTGCTGGCGCTGTTCGGGGTGGACCCAGAGGCCGAGTTCCACGCTGGTCTTGCCGACGACCTGGGCGCCGGGCCAGCCGAACATGTCCTCGAAGTGCTGGTTGACCTCGAAGATCATGCCATCGTGGCGGCGGGTCAGGAGGATGGCATTGGGGCTGAGGTGGAAGAGGGTGGCAAAGCGCTTTTCCGAGTTGATCAGTGCGGTTTCGCGATCGCGCTGACGGGTGATCTCGCGGATCACGCCGATCATCTGTGGACGGCCATGGCGATCATGGGTCAGGCTGCCATTGATTTCCAGCCAGTGCAGGCTGCCGTCCGGCCAGCGGATGCGATGGCGCATGGCCTGCTCCACGGGCTCGCCGTTGACCACGGCGTGGAACAGCTGGCGGGTGCGGGCGCGATCCTCCTCCGGCAGCAGGTCCAGGTAGTCGATATCCGCGGGCAACGGGCGCAGGGGATCGAAGCCGAACAGCGCCTGCGTGCCTCGTGACCAGCTCACCCGGCCGGTTTCGATATCCCACAGCCAGGCGCCCAGGCGTGCGCCGTTGAGCGCGGCGAGCAGTTGCGGAGCATTCTGCCAGGCCTGCTCGGACTCCTGGGGATCGACCGCAGGGATGCGCGGCAGGCGCGGAAAGCGGTTTGCTGATTTGGGCATCGGTACCAGACCTTTGGCGGATGAAGCGTCCTTGTAAGTGAAATGCCTGGCTGATGGACGGTCAGGCGGACCCCGAGTGGCTGTCGAGCAATGCCATGAACGCCTTTGCCGCATTCGACAGCGTTCGTTCCGTATGCAAAATGTAGCCTAGCTGGCGCGACAGCTGTATGCCGGGCAAGGCGATGGGTGCAACCTGTTCATCGAGCATAGTACGTGGCAGCACGCTCCACGCGAGGCCGATTGAAACCATCATCTTGATGGTCTCCAGGTAGTTGGTACTCATGGCGATGTTCGGCGTCAGGCCCTGACTCTCGAACAAGCGCTGCACGATGTGGTGGGTAAAGGTGTTGCCGCCGGGGAACACGGCGGGGTGGCGGGCGATATCGGCCAGGCTGACATCGCTATCAAGGGCCAGGGCGTGCTCCGGGGCCGCTACGAAATCCAGGGCGTCGTCCCACACTGGAACGGCCCGGACCAGGTGATGGGGCTCGGGGGCCAGGGTGATCACTGCGATTTCCGCGCGGCCATGGAGAACTTCGTCGTAGGCCGTTTCTGAATCTAGAAACTGAATATCCAGTGCCACGGAAGGGTGCTGTCGGGTGAAAGCCCTTAGCAGCGGGGGCAGGCGGTGCAGGCCGATATGATGGCTGGTGGCCAGGGTCAGGCGCCCGGTAACTTCTCCTGTCAAATTGGTCAGGGCGCGGCGCGTATCATCCAGTACATTGAGGATCTGATAGGCGCGAGGCAGCAGGGCTCGGCCGGCTTCGGTCAAGGTGACCTCACGGCCCAGGCGATCGAACAGGCGTACATCCAGTTGCTGCTCCAGGCCGGCGATGCGTTTGCTGACGGCGGGTTGGGTCAGGTGCAGGCGTTCACCGGCGCCGGAAAAACTTCCGGTTTCGGCGATGGCGATAAAAGCGCTGAGGTTGGCGAGGTCCATGCGCTCGAATTCCTATTGGTTATCCAAAGCATAAAAATTATGAATTTGAGTTATTCAATCTAACCCCATAGCATCGTCCGTACAAGCCAAGGGGTTATTGGCATAGAAAGACGCTGATGAGGAACAGTCTGATGGCTGGCAAAACGCTCTACGACAAACTCTGGGATGCGCACGAAGTCAAACGGCGCGACGATGGCTCGTCCTTGATCTATATCGATCGTCACATCATCCATGAAGTGACTTCGCCGCAAGCTTTCGAAGGCCTGCGCCTGGCCAATCGCAAGCCCTGGCGCATCGACGCCAACATCGCCACGCCCGACCACAACGTGCCGACCACGCCAGAGCGCAAGGGGGGTATCGAGGCCATCGTCGACCAAGTGTCGCGCCTGCAGGTGCAGACCCTGGACGAGAACTGTGACGAATACGGCATCGTCGAATTCAAGATGAACGACGAGCGCCAGGGCATCGTCCACGTCATCAGCCCGGAGCAGGGCGCCACCTTGCCGGGCATGACCGTGGTCTGCGGTGACTCGCACACCTCGACCCACGGCGCCTTCGGGGCCTTGGCCCATGGCATCGGCACCTCCGAGGTCGAACATGTGCTCGCCACCCAGTGCCTGGTCGCCAAGAAGATGAAGAACATGCTGGTGCGCGTCGAAGGCCAGTTGCCTGTCGGCGTCACCGCGAAGGATATCGTGCTTGCCGTGATCGGCAAGATCGGCACTGCCGGTGGCAACGGCCACGCCATGGAGTTCGCCGGCAGCGCTATTCGCGAGCTGTCGATGGAAGGCCGCATGACCATCTGCAACATGTCCATCGAAGCCGGTGCCCGTGTCGGCCTGGTGGCTACCGATGCGACTACCGTTGCCTATGTCGAAGGCCGTCCGTATGCGCCGAAGGGCGAGGACTGGAAGCGTGCCGTCGAAGCCTGGAAAGACCTGGTTTCCGACGACGATGCCGTGTTCGACACCGTGGTCGAACTCGACGCCGCACAGATCAAGCCGCAGGTCAGCTGGGGCACTTCCCCGGAAATGGTGCTCGCCGTCGACCAGCGCGTGCCGGATCCGGCCGCCGAGGCCGATCTGATCAAGCGTGGTTCGATCGAGCGCGCACTCAAGTACATGGGGCTCACCGCCAACCAGGCGATCACTGATATCCAGCTGGACCGCGTGTTCATCGGCTCCTGCACCAACTCGCGGATCGAAGACCTGCGCGCTGCGGCGGACATCGCCAAGGGCCGCAAGGTTGCCGCTACCGTCAAGCAAGCCATCGTCGTGCCGGGTTCGGGCCTGGTCAAGGCCCAGGCCGAGCGTGAAGGCCTGGACAAGATCTTCCTTGCGGCGGGCTTCGAATGGCGTGAACCAGGCTGCTCCATGTGCCTGGCGATGAATCCGGACCGCCTGGAAAGCGGCGAGCATTGCGCCTCGACGTCCAACCGCAACTTCGAAGGCCGTCAGGGCGCCGGTGGTCGTACCCACCTGGTCAGCCCGGCCATGGCCGCCGCCGCTGCGGTAACCGGCCACTTCATCGATGTCCGCGAGTTGATCCAAGGGAGCGCAGCATGAAAGCCTTTACCCAGCACACCGGCCTCGTCGCGCCGTTGGATCGTGCCAACGTCGACACCGACCAGATCATCCCCAAGCAGTTTCTCAAGTCGATCAAGCGTACCGGCTTCGGCCCCAACCTGTTCGACGAGTGGCGCTACCTGGACGTGGGCCAGCCCTACCAGGACAACAGCAAGCGCCCGGTGAACCAGGAGTTCGTGCTCAACCACGAACGCTACCAGGGTGCCAGCGTGTTGCTGGCGCGGGAAAACTTCGGTTGCGGTTCCAGCCGCGAGCATGCCCCTTGGGCGTTGGACGAGTACGGTTTCCGCAGCATCATTGCGCCGAGCTTTGCCGACATCTTCTTCAATAACAGCTTCAAGAACGGCCTGCTGCCCATCATCCTCAGCGATGAGGAAGTGGATGAGTTGTTCAAGCAGGTCGAAGCCAACCCGGGCTACCAGCTGACCATCGACTTGCAGGCGCAGGCTGTTACCCGTCCAGACGGCAAGGTGCTGCACTTCGAGATCGATGCGTTCCGCAAGCATTGCCTGCTCAACGGCCTGGACGACATCGGTCTGACCTTGCAGGACAGTGACGCGATCAAGGCCTTCGAAGGCAAGCACCGCGCCGCGCAGCCCTGGCTGTTCCGGGATGCCTGAAGCAGGTAGGTGACAGTACCGGCCTCTTCGCGGGTGAGCCCGCTCCTACAGATATCGCAAGGCCTGAGGCAATGCTGTACCAGTGGGAGCGGGTTTGCCCGCGAAGAGGCCGGTACAGGCAATAAAACCAAAAGGATTGAATCATGACGGGTACCAGCCACACCGAAGTAGTCCAGCGTCAGTTCGGCGAACAGGCCAGCGCCTACCTCAGCAGCACCGTGCATGCCCAGGGCAGCGAGTTCGCCCTGCTGCAGGCCGAGCTGCAAGGGCAGGGCGCTGCTCGCGTGCTGGACCTGGGCTGTGGCGCCGGTCATGTCAGTTTTCACGTGGCGCCACTGGTGGCCCAAGTCGTGGCATACGATCTTTCCCAGTCGATGCTTGACGTGGTTGCCAAGGCCGCCAGCGAGCGTGGGCTGGCCAATATCGTCACCGAGCGCGGCGCCGCCGAGCGTCTGCCGTTCGCCGACGCGTCGTTCGAATTCGTCTTCAGCCGTTACTCGGCACACCACTGGAGCGACCTGGGCCTGGCACTGCGTGAAGTGCGTCGGGTGCTCAAGCCGGGTGGCGTGGCGGCGTTCGTCGATGTCATGTCACCGGGCAGCCCGTTGCTCGACACATACCTGCAAAGTGTCGAAGTGCTGCGCGACACCAGCCATGTACGCGATTATTCTGCTGCCCAGTGGCAGCGTCAGGTCAGCGAGGCAGGGCTGTTCACGCGCAGCCATAGCCGCCAGCGCCTGCGCCTGGAGTTCGCGTCCTGGGTGGAGCGCATGCGTACTCCCGAACCGATGCGTGTGGCCATTCGCCAGCTGCAGCGGGCGATGGGCGAGGAAGTGCGGCAGTATTACCAGATCGAGGCTGATGGCTCCTTCAGCACGGATGTCCTGGTGCTGTGGGCCGAGCGATAGAGTTTCCGGCGTGGCTGACCGAGCCGCGCTGTTTGAATGAATAGAGGAAAGCATGAGCAAGCAGATTCTGATTCTCCCAGGTGATGGCATCGGTCCGGAAATCATGGCCGAGGCGGTCAAGGTGCTGGAGCTGGCCAACGACAAGTTCGGCCTGGACTTCACCCTGGAGCACGACGTGATCGGTGGTGCGGCCATCGACAAGCACGGCGTACCGCTGGCTGACGAAACCCTGGAGCGCGCGCGCAAGGCCGATGCCGTCCTGCTCGGCGCCGTCGGCGGGCCGAAGTGGGACAAGATCGAGCGTGATATCCGTCCTGAGCGCGGTCTGCTGAAGATTCGTGCGCAACTGGGCCTGTTTGCCAACCTGCGTCCGGCGATCCTCTATCCGCAACTGGCTGACGCTTCGTCGCTCAAGCCCGAGATCGTCTCCGGGCTGGACATCCTCATCGTCCGCGAGCTGACCGGCGGCATCTACTTCGGTGCTCCGCGTGGCCAGCGCGAGCTCGAAGGTGGCGAGCGCCAAGCCTATGACACGCTGCCCTACAGCGAGAGTGAAGTGCGCCGTATCGCCCGTGTGGGCTTCGACATGGCCCGCGTGCGCGGCAAGAAACTGTGCTCGGTGGACAAGGCCAACGTCCTGGCCTCCAGCCAGCTGTGGCGCGAAGTGGTCGAAGACGTCGCCAAGGACTACCCGGACGTCGAGCTGAGCCACATGTACGTCGACAACGCCGCGATGCAACTGGTGCGCGCACCCAAGCAGTTCGACGTGGTGGTGACCGACAACATGTTCGGTGACATTCTGTCGGATGAGGCTTCCATGCTGACCGGTTCCATCGGCATGCTGCCTTCTGCTTCGCTGGATGCCGACAACAAGGGCATGTACGAGCCTTGCCACGGTTCGGCGCCCGACATCGCAGGCCAAGGTATCGCCAACCCGCTGGCGACCATCCTCTCCGTATCGATGATGCTGCGTTACAGCTTCAACCAGCAGGCCGCTGCCGAGGCGATCGAGCAGGCTGTGAGCCTGGTGCTGGATCAGGGTCTGCGCACCGGTGACATCTGGTCGGCCGGTTGCACCAAGGTCGGTACGCAGGAAATGGGCGACGCAGTAGTCGCAGCGCTGCGGAATCTGTAATCTCTCTGGCCCGCCATCGTTTCCCTTCGATGGCGGCCCACTTTTTAGCAAAGGTGTAGTTGCGATGAAACGTGTAGGTCTGATCGGTTGGCGCGGTATGGTCGGTTCCGTGCTCATGCAGCGGATGCTGGAGGAGCAGGACTTCGACCTTATCGAGCCGGTGTTCTTCACCACCTCCAACGTGGGTGGCCAAGGCCCGAACGTGGGCAAGGATATTGCTCCGCTCAAGGACGCTTATTCGATCGAAGAGCTCAAGACCCTCGACGTGATCCTGACCTGCCAGGGCGGCGACTACACCAACGAGGTCTTCCCCAAGCTGCGTGAAGCCGGCTGGCAGGGTTACTGGATCGACGCTGCCTCTTCCCTGCGTATGCAGGATGATGCAGTCATCATCCTCGACCCGGTCAACCGCAAGGTCATCGACCAGCAGTTGGACGCCGGCACCAAGAACTACATCGGCGGCAACTGCACCGTCAGCCTTATGCTGATGGGCCTGGGTGGGCTGTTCGAAGCCGGCCTGGTCGAGTGGATGAGCGCGATGACTTACCAGGCGGCCTCCGGTGCCGGTGCGCAGAACATGCGCGAGCTGATCAAGCAGATGGGAGCAACCCATGCTGCGGTGGCCGACGATCTTGCCAACCCGGCCAGCGCGATCCTCGACATCGACCGCAAGGTTGCCGAAGCCATGCGCAGCGAAGCCTACCCGACTGAAAACTTCGGCGTGCCGCTGGCTGGCAGCCTGATTCCGTGGATCGACAAGGAACTGCCGAACGGGCAGAGCCGCGAAGAGTGGAAGGCTCAGGCCGAGACCAACAAGATCCTCGGCCGCTTCAAGAGCCCGATCCCGGTCGATGGCATCTGCGTACGTATCGGCGCCATGCGCTGCCACAGCCAGGCGCTTACCATCAAGCTGAACAAGGATGTGCCGATCGCCGATATCGAAGGCATGATCAGCCAGCACAACCCATGGGTGAAGCTGGTGCCGAATCAGCGTGAGATCAGCATGCAGGAACTGAGTCCTACCAACGTGACCGGTACCCTGAACATTCCGGTCGGTCGTCTGCGCAAGCTGAACATGGGGTCCCAGTACCTGGGCGCCTTCACGGTCGGCGACCAGTTGCTGTGGGGCGCTGCCGAGCCGCTGCGCCGCATGTTGCGGATTCTGCTGGAGCGTTGATCGCCTCAAGTTGATCGAAAACCCGCGCTGGAGACAGCGCGGGTTTTTTGTTTGTGCGGCAATCAAGTAAAGTGCCGCTCCCGCCGTACCCGCAGAAGGAGCCAAACCATGAGCCAACCCCTAGATATCGCCGTCGTCGGCGCCACCGGAAGTGTCGGTGAGACCCTCGTGCAGATTCTCGAGGAGCTGGAGTTCCCGGTCGCGACCCTGCACCTGCTGGCCAGTATGGAATCTGCCGGCAGCAGTGTGATGTTTGCTGGCAAGAAGGTGCGAGTGCGTGAGGTGGACAGCTTCGACTTCGCCCAGGCCAAGCTGGCGTTCTTCGCCGCCGGTGCTGCAGTCAGCCGCAGCTTTGCGCAGAAGGCGCGCGAGGCCGGCTGCTCGGTGATCGATCTGTCGGGCGGGCTGGATGACGCGCTGGCGCTGGTGCCAGAGGCCAATGGCGAGGCCGTCGACGGCCTTGCATTGCCAGCCTTGCTGGCCAGCCCAAGCAGCGCCGCTGTCGCGCTGGCCGTTGCGCTCGCGCCGCTCAAGGGGTTGCTGGATATCGAGCGGGTCCAGGTAATGGCCTGCCTGGCCGTTTCGTCCCAGGGGCGCGAGGCGGTGAACGAGTTGGCGCGGCAGACGGCCGAGTTGCTCAACGCCCGCCCGTTGGAGCCGCGTTTCTTCGATCGCCAGGTGGCGTTCAACCTGTTGGCGCAGGTGGGGGCCACCGATGAGCAGGGGCATGCAGCGCTGGAGCGTCGCCTGGTCAGCGAGTTACGTACGCTGCTGGGCTTGCCTGAGCTGAAGATTTCCGTGAGCTGCGTTCAAGTCCCGGTGTTTTTCGGCGATAGCTTCAGTGTGACGGTGCAGAGTCGCCAGTCGGTCGATCTGCAATCGGTCAACCAGGCGCTGGACGCCGCTGCCAGCGTCGAGCGTGTGGAAAATGACGATTATCCGACACCCGTCGGTGACGCAGTGGGGCAAGACGTGGTCTATGTTGGTCGTGTACGCCATGGCGTCGACGAGGATCAGCAGCTCAACTTGTGGCTGACCACCGACAACGTGCGCAAGGGTGCGGCGCTCAACGCCGTACAATTGGCGCAATTGTTGATAAAAAAAATGGCGTAAAAGATACTGGCCAGCAATTTTGTCCTACACCACTGGCAGGTTTTTAGGACGATTCATACAAGGGAAGAGGTCATGCTTCGAATTCGCAAACTGGTTCTGGCCATCGCGGCCGCCTCGGCGCTGTCGTCCGGCATGGCCAATGCCCTTGGCCTGGGGGAGTTGACCCTCAAGTCGGCGCAGAACCAGCCGCTGGATGCCGAGATCGAGTTGCTCGATGTGCGCGACCTCACCGCCGCTGAAGTGGCGCCGAGCCTGGCTCCTCCCGAGGAGTTCGCCAAGGCAGGGGTGACGCTGCCCGCTTATCTGGAAGACCTGACGTTCACGCCGGTGATCAATCCCAACGGTCGCAGCGTGTTGCGCGTGACATCCAGCAAGCCGCTGCCGGAGCCGGTGGTCAAGTTCCTGGTTCAGGTGATGTGGCCCCAAGGGCGGCTGTTGCGTGACTACAACGTGGCGCTCGACCAGCCGCAGCAGGCCAGCGCCAAGCCTGCCCAGGGCGCCATCAGCCCGGCAGTGAGCGCCGCCAGCTACACGACGCGCCAGCGCGACACGCTCTGGCAGATCGCCGCACGCAACACCCACGGCGGTTCGATCCAGCAGACCATGCTGGCGATCCAGGCCCTGAACCCCGATGCCTTCATCGGCAATAACATCAACCAGCTCAAGACCGGTCAGGTCCTGCGCCTTCCAGACGAGCAGCAGATCCGCAGCATTGCCCAGGGTGAGGCGATCCGCGAGGTTTCCGAGCAGTACGCCGCCTGGCGCGAAGGTCGGCGCCTGGGGCCGCGTGCGCGCCAGTTGGATGCCACCCGTCGGGGGGCTGCCGAAGCCGCGCCTGCACGTATCGCCCAGGGCGATAACCTGCGGCTGGTTGCGCCCGGCACGCAGACGGGGGCCGACAGCGCCAAGGCGCTGAGCGACAAGCTGGCCGTGGCCCAGGAAAGCCTGGATACCAGCCGCCGCGACAACGAAGAACTCAAGAGCCGTATGACCGACCTGCAGAGCCAGCTGGACAAGCTGCAGCGTCTGATCGAATTGAAGAACGACCAGTTGGCGCGTCTCGAGGCGCAAGGGGCCGCCGAGCCTGCAGCACCTGTAGCCGCGACGCCGCCCGTCGAGCCGGTGGTCAACGCCCAGTTGGCCCCTGCCGAACCTGCGGTCACGCCGCCGCCAGCCGCAGCGGATACTGCGCCGCAAGCAGCGGCGGCGCCGGAGCAGCCACCGAGTGCACTCGACGAACTGCTGGGCAATCCGCTGTTGCTGGCGCTGTTGGCGGGCTCGGCCTTCCTCGTGTTGCTGCTGCTGTTGCTGCTTCTGGCGCGCAAGCGCAAGGCCCAGCAAGAGGCTGAGAAGCACCTGCGCATGGCTCGAGCCTTGGCCGAGGAAGGTGAGCGCGGTCCGGATCTGGACCTGCCGCCCAGCAGCTTCGATGGATTGGACGTCTCGGCGCCGAGCGTGACCTTGTCGCCTGCCGTGGTGGCGGCCTCCGCTGCAGCAGCGGCGGCGGCGGAAAAGCCAGTCGTTGCCAGTGCGCCGGCTGATGCCGATCCGCACGCGGCGCTATTGGCCGAGGTCGACGAGAGCGTCGCCAAGGGGCGCTTGAATCACGCAGCTACTCTGCTGGAGCCGGTGGTGGCTGCCGAGCCGCAGCGCAGCGACCTGCGCCTTAAATTGATGGAAGTCTACGCTCGCCAAGGCGATCAGGACGCGTTCGTCGGCCAGGAGCGCCAGTTGCCCGGTACACCTGAGAACCAGGGCGAAGTCGAGGGGCTCAAGCAACGTTATCCGGCCATGCTAGGGGTTGCGGCGGCAGGGCTCGGCGCGGCTGCGCTGGCTGCGGAGATGGACGAGCAGTATGTGCAGGAGCTGCTCCAGGAACACGAGGCGGCACCTGTCGCAGAGCCCGAGCCGGTTGTCGACGAAGCGGTGGCCGCGGCGCCCCAGTCAGAGCCTGTGCTGGACAGCGTGCCAGATCTCGATGAGGTGCCCGTCACCGCCACGGACGATCTGGACAGTGCGTTCGACCTGAGTCTGGACGATGACCTCGCGCTTGACGACTCGCTCGATGCCCCGGTGCTGGATGCACCTGATACGACGCAAACGCCCGAGGTCGTGGTTGAGCCGGCGGTGCAGGCCGAGCCGGTCGTCGAGAGCGATGCCGACGACGATTTCGAGGCATTGCTGGCCCAGGCTCAGGCGCAATCCGAGCCACAAAGCCTGGATGATCTGGCGGACTTCGATCTGGATGTCGGTGAGCCGGCCGTAGCCGCGCCGCCTGCTGCCGAGCCGGAGGCGCCCGTGGATGTCGCTGCCGAGCTGGCTGCATTCGACGAGATTCCGGAATTCGACCCGATTTCCGAACTCGAGCTGCCGGACGACTTCGACCTGTCGTTGTCGCTGGACGACGAATCGCCAGCCGACAAGCACTTCGCCTCGGAACTCAGTGACGTCAACGCCGAGCTCGACAAGTTGTCGCAGAGCCTGGCATCGCCGTCGTTGGAGCCACACTTCACCGCCGAGGATGCGGCGCTCGAGCCCGGAGCCCTGGATGACCTGGACTTCGACTTCTTCTCCGGCACCGACGAAGTGGCGACCAAACTCGACCTGGCTCGGGCCTACATCGACATGGGCGATCACCAGGGCGCCCGCGATATCCTCGACGAGGTGGTCAAGGATGGCGACGACGGCCAGCGCCAGGAGGCGCAGGACATGCTGTCGCGTCTGGTCTGACGCGTAGCTTGCCCTGATCGGACAACGGCAGCCCTGTGGGCTGCCGTTGTCGTTATAATGGCCGCCTTTTCGTTTCATCCACAGGTTTGGCTTTCTTGGACATCAACGACATCGACGCGGCCGAATCGGCGGCCGAAGGGTACTCGCGCATCGCCCTGGGCGTGGAATACAAAGGTTCGCGCTACCGCGGCTGGCAACGCCAGGCCAGCGGTGTGCCCAGTGTCCAGCAGGCGCTGGAGCAGGCATTGTCGAAGGTCGCCGACTCACCGATCAGTGTGATGTGCGCCGGGCGCACCGACGCTGGCGTTCACGGCTGTGGCCAGGTGGTGCACTTCGATACCCGCGCCGTGCGTGACGAACGTGCATGGACCCTGGGCACCAACTTCAACCTGCCCCATGACATCAGCGTGGCCTGGGCACGTACGATGCCCGCGCACTTCCATGCGCGGTTCAAGGCCACTGCCCGGCGTTACCGCTACGTCATCTACAACGATCCGATCCGTCCGGCGCACCTGGCCGAAGAGGTGACCTGGAATCACCGCCCGCTGGATGTCGCGGCGATGGCCGAGGCCGCCGAATACCTACTTGGCACCCACGATTTCAGCGCATTCCGGGCCAGCCAATGCCAGGCCAAGTCGCCGATCAAGCATATCCACCACCTGCGCGTTACCCGTCATGGTCGGATGATCGTCCTCGACGTGCGCGCCACGGCTTTCCTGCATCACATGGTGCGCAATATCGCCGGTGTGCTGATGACCATCGGTGCCGGCGAGCGCCCTGTGCAATGGGCCCGCGAGGTACTGGAGGGGCGCAACCGTCGGGAGGGGGGCGTGACGGCGCATCCTTATGGCCTGTACCTGGTGCAGGTGGAGTATCCGGAAGAGTTCGCCCTGCCGCAGCGTTACATCGGCCCACACTTTCTTACCGGCTACGAGGCGTTGGCAGACTGACGGGCGAAACGTCATTTGCTAACATCCGGCCTTTCACCGATCACTCAAGGTTCGTCGTCCATGAGCAACGTCCGCACCAAGATCTGCGGGATTACCCGCATCGAAGACGCGCTGGCCGCCGTCGAGGCCGGTGCCGATGCCATTGGCTTCGTCTTCTACGCCAAGAGCCCCCGCGCGATGGATGTGCGCCAGGCGCGGGCGATCATCGAGCAGTTGCCGCCCTTCGTGACCTCGGTGGGGCTGTTCGTCAACGTGTCACGCTGTGAGCTGAACGAGATCCTCGAGGTGGTTCCACTGGACCTGCTACAGTTCCACGGCGACGAAACCCCTGCCGATTGCGAAGGCTATCACCGCCCATGGATCAAGGCCCTGCGAGTGCGCCCCGGGGATGATCTCGAGGCTGCCTGCCAGCAGTACTCCGGCGCCCGTGGCATTCTCCTGGACACCTACGTGGCTGGCGTGCCGGGGGGGACTGGCGAAGCCTTCGATTGGTCGCTGGTGCCGGCGCGCTTGAGCAAGCCGATCATCCTCGCGGGTGGGTTGTCGGCGGACAACGTCGGTCAGGCCATCGCCCAGGTCAACCCCTATGCGGTGGACGTCAGTGGCGGCGTCGAGCAGGCCAAGGGCATCAAGGATGCCAGCAAGATCGAAGCCTTCATGCGCGCGGTCCGCGCGGCGTGACGGCGGATGTGACGGTTGGCGGCGTGCCATCGTCCATAGCTATCGCAGCCCGGTGCTGCCCGGCTGGCCCCGTGGGGCTGGTCATCAGAACACGCGACGCCAGGGGCGTCGGCGTACAGGTTGAAGGTGGAGTGGTGCGCGGGTGGTCCCTGTGACCGGTCCATCGTCGTTTAGAACACGAATTTGAGCTCAAGGGTCGGGGCAGGGCAGGCGACAGCAAGCCCGCCACCGGCCAAAACGGGAGAATAGAGCATGAGCAACTGGTTGGTAGACAAACTGATCCCTTCGATCATGCGTTCCGAGGTGAAGAAGAGCTCGGTGCCGGAAGGCCTGTGGCACAAGTGCCCGGCGTGCGAAGCCGTGCTGTATCGTCCGGAGCTGGAAAAAACACTCGACGTCTGCCCCAAGTGCAACCATCACATGCGTATCGGCGCTCGTGAGCGTATCGACATCTTCCTCGATGTCGAAGGCCGCGCCGAGCTGGGCGCTGACCTGGAACCGGTCGATCGCCTGAAGTTCCGTGATGGCAAGAAGTACAAGGATCGCCTGACCGCCGCGCAGAAGCAGACCGGCGAGAAGGACGCGCTGGTCTCGGTCAGCGGCACCCTCATGGGCATGCCGATCGTGGTCAGCGCCTTCGAGTTCTCCTTCATGGGTGGTTCGATGGGTGCCATCGTGGGCGAGCGCTTCGTGCGCGCAGCCAACTACGCCCTGGAAAACCGTTGCCCGATGATCTGTTTCTCCGCCTCCGGCGGTGCGCGCATGCAGGAAGCGCTGATCTCGCTGATGCAGATGGCCAAGACCTCGGCGGTGCTGGCGCGCCTGCGTGAAGAAGGCATCCCGTTCATCTCGGTACTGACCGACCCGGTCTATGGTGGTGTGTCCGCCAGTCTTGCGATGCTGGGTGATGTCATCGTCGGTGAACCGAAGGCGCTGATCGGCTTCGCCGGCCCGCGTGTGATCGAGCAGACCGTGCGCGAAAAACTACCGGAAGGCTTCCAGCGCAGCGAGTTCCTGCTGGAGCATGGTGCCATCGACCTGATCATCTCCCGTCATGAGCTGCGTCCACGCCTGGCCCGCCTGCTGGCACAGATGACCGGCCAACCGACTCCCGAGCAGGCAAAAGAAGCGGCCGTCGTCGCGTGATGAGCCAGCGTACTCTGGGCGAGTGGCTCGCATACCTCGAGCAGTTGCACCCGTCGGCCATCGACATGGGCCTGGAGCGTTCACAGCAGGTGCTGGCGCGCCTCGCGCTCGGTAGGCTGGCGCCGAGGGTGGTGACGGTCACCGGCACCAACGGCAAGGGTTCGACCTGTGCGTTCATCGCCTCGTTGCTGCGTGCCCAGGGCTTGAAGGTCGGCGTGTACAGCTCGCCGCACCTGTTGCGTTACAACGAGCGGGTGCTGATCGATGGCGTCGAAGCCAGCGATGAGCGTCTGTGCGAAGCCTTCGCCGCCGTCGAGGCGGCGCGGGGCGAGATTTCCCTCACCTACTTCGAGATGGGTACATTGGCGGCCTTCTGGCTGTTCCAACAGTCGCAGCTCGATGCCGTGGTGCTCGAAGTGGGCCTTGGTGGCCGTCTGGACACCGTGAACGTGGTGGACGCCGACATGGCGCTGGTGACCAGCATCGGTGTTGACCATGTCGATTACCTGGGTGATACCCGTGAACGGGTGGCCTTCGAGAAGGCTGGCATCTTCCGTGCGGGCAAGCCGGCGCTATGTGGCGACCTGGACCCACCGCAGCCACTGCTGGACAAGGCCGCCGAACTGGCTGCGCCGCTTTTCCTGCGTGGCCGTGAGTTCGACCTGGACAGCGCCGAAGGCCGCTGGAGCTGGCGTGGCACCACGACCGACGGTCAGCCGGTGGCGCTGCATGACCTGCCGCTGCTCGACCTGCCCATGGAAAACGCTGCCCTGGCACTGCAGGCCTACCTGCTGATGGGCTTGCCGTGGCAAGCCGAGCAGGTTCGCCGGGCGTTGCTCGATACCCGCATTACCGGTCGCCTGGACCGTCGGCAGTTGACCTGGCAGGGCAAGGCGGTGGAGCTGCTGCTGGATGTCGGGCACAACCCGCATGCCGCCGAGTACCTGGCTCGCCGTCTGGCCGCGCGTCCGTTGAAGGGGCGTCGGTTGGCGGTGTTCGGCCTGCTCGCCGACAAGGACCTGGAGGGCGTGATCGCGCCACTGCAGGGCCTGGTCGACGACTGGGCGGTAGCCCCCCTGGATACCCCGCGCAGTCGTGCGGCTGCCGAACTGGCCACTGCCTTGACGAACCAAGGTGCTACGGTGAAGTCTTATGCCAGTGTCGCCGCTGCCCTCGAAGGGCAGTGTGCACAGGCAACGGCGGATGACCAGATCTTGCTGTTCGGTTCGTTTTTCTGCGTCGGCCAAGCCCTGGAATGGCTCGAGCGGCAGGTCCCGGAGGATGGAGTAGATGGCAGTGCTGGATAAAGGGATGAAGCAGCGCATGGTCGGTGCGCTGGTGCTGGTGGCGCTGGCGGTGATCTTCCTGCCGATGCTGTTCACCCGCGAGGACGAGATGCGCCAGGTGCGCGTCGAGGCGCCCCAGGCGCCGGCCATGCCAAGCCTGCCCGACGTCAAGGTGGAGCCTGTGCAGGTGCCGGAGCCTCAGGCGCTGCCTGATCCCTCGGAGCAACCGCCGGTGGTGGTCGACGAGTCCACTGCACCGGTCAGCGCGCCAACCCAGCCGATCACGCCGTCACCTGCGCAGGTCGCTCAGGTGCCGGTGGCCAAGTCGCCACCCCCAGCACCTGCCGCTAAAGCTGAAGCGCGCCCGGTACCGCCTGCCACTCCCGCACCTGCTGCCACCGCCAGTGCAAGCAAGCCGGCGGCAGCGTCGAAGATCGACGCCAACGGCCTGCCGGTGAGCTGGTCGATCCAGCTGGCCAGCCTGTCCAATCGCGCTGGGGCCGATAACCTGCAGAAGACGCTGCGCAGCCAGGGCTACAACGCCTATATCCGGTCGGCCGACGGCATGAACCGGGTATTCGTCGGCCCACTGATCGAGCGTGCCGAAGCCGAGCGCCTGCGTGATGTGATCAACCGCCAGCAGAATCTCAAGGGTATCGTGGTTCGTTTCCAGCCGGAACGAGGCTGAATCCTGGCGGCCCTGCCAGATCAGCGTATTGACGCCGGTCGGGCGGGGCCGTTTTTCATTCGGATTCCACCCCTCGCAAGAGCTACAAAGTTGTCCTGGAAGTCAAGCTGCAGGCCTTCAACGACCTGACATTCCGCTTACCCCAAGCCCTCCGCTCTGTTAAAATGCGCCGCCTCAAACGTCTGCAGGCAGCACCGTGGCATTTACCTGGGTTGATTGGGCGATCATTGCGGTCGTCGCCGTTTCCTCACTGATCAGTCTCAAGCGCGGCTTCGTCAAGGAAGCCTTGTCCTTGCTCATCTGGATCATTGCCGGCGCGGTCGCCTGGATGTTCGGCGGGTCGCTGTCGCAGTACCTGGAGAGCTATATCCAGACACCCTCGGCACGGATCATCGCCGGGTGTACCATTCTTTTCGTCGCCACCCTGCTGGTGGGGGCGATGATCAACTTCCTCGTCGGCGAGCTGATCCGCGTGACCGGGCTGTCCGGCACCGATCGTTTCCTCGGCATGGTGTTCGGCGCCGCGCGCGGGGCCTTGCTGGTGGTGGTGGCCGTCGGCTTGCTCAGCCTGGGCCCGGTGCAACAGGATCCGTGGTGGCAGGAATCACGCCTGATACCACAATTTCTATTGGTCGCTGACTGGTCGAAGAACCTGATTCTCGGTTTCGCCGGTCAGTGGATGTCCAGTGGGATCAGCTCTCCAGTTGATCTTCCGTTCAAGGAACAGCTGCTCGGTCCATCCCGGCCCTGAGCGCTTTTCACTCAAGTTTCGTCAAAGTAGGGGTTGCGTCGCATGTGTGGCATCGTCGGTATCGTCGGTAAGTCGAACGTCAATCAGGCGCTGTATGACGCGCTAACGGTCCTCCAGCACCGCGGCCAGGACGCTGCCGGTATCGTGACCAGCCATGACGGCCGGTTGTTCCTGCGCAAGGATAATGGCCTGGTGCGCGACGTCTTCCAGCAGCGCCACATGCAGCGCCTGGTCGGCCACATGGGCATCGGCCACGTGCGCTACCCGACCGCGGGCAGCTCCACCTCGGCCGAGGCTCAGCCGTTCTACGTCAACTCGCCGTATGGCATCACCCTGGCGCACAACGGCAACCTGACCAACGTCGAACAGTTGGCCAAGGAGATCTACGAGTCCGACCTGCGTCACGTCAACACCAATTCCGACTCGGAAGTGCTGCTCAACGTGTTCGCCCATGAGCTGGCCGTACGCGGCAAGCTGCAGCCGACCGAGGAGGACGTGTTCGCGGCGGTCTCCCATGTGCACAGCCGCTGTGTCGGTGGCTATGCGGTGGTGGCGATGATCACCGGCTACGGCATCGTCGGCTTCCGTGACCCCAACGGCATTCGCCCGGTGGTGTTCGGCCAGCGCCACACCGACGAAGGCGTCGAGTACATGATCGCCTCCGAAAGCGTTGCCCTGGACGTCCTCGGCTTCACCCTGATCCGTGACCTGGCGCCAGGCGAGGCCGTGTACATCACCGAAGAAGGGCAGATGTACACCAAGCAGTGTGCCAACAACCCGAAACTGCAGCCTTGCATCTTCGAGCATGTCTACCTGGCTCGTCCTGACTCGATCATGGACGGTGTCTCGGTGTACAAGGCGCGTCTGCGCATGGGCGAGAAGCTGGCCGAGAAGATTCGCCGCGAGCGCCCGGAGCACGACATCGACGTGGTCATCCCGATCCCGGACACCAGCCGCACCGCGGCCCTGGAGCTGGCCAACCACCTGGGTGTGAAGTTCCGCGAAGGCTTCGTCAAGAACCGCTACATCGGCCGTACCTTCATCATGCCCGGGCAGGCCGCGCGCAAGAAATCGGTACGCCAGAAGCTCAATGCCATCGAGCTGGAATTCCGCGGCAAGAACGTGATGCTGGTGGATGACTCGATCGTACGCGGCACCACCTGCAAGCAGATCATCCAGATGGCCCGTGAAGCAGGCGCGAAGAACGTCTACTTCTGCTCCGCGGCGCCGGCTGTGCGTTACCCCAACGTCTACGGCATCGACATGCCGAGCGCTCACGAACTGATCGCCCACAACCGTACCACCGAGCAGGTGGCCGAGTTGATCGGCGCCGATTGGCTGATCTATCAGGACCTGCCGGACCTGATCGAATCGGTCGGTGGCGGCAAGATCAAGATCGAGCACTTCGATTGCGCGGTGTTCAACGGTGAATACGTGACCGGCGACATCGACGATGCCTACCTGGACCGTATCGAACAGGCTCGCAACGATGCGGCCAAGGTCAAGACCCAGGCTGTCAGCGCGATCATCGACCTGTACAACAACTGACTTTGGGCTTTTTAGGAGTAACGGCATGACGGATCAATGGGATGCCGGACGGCTGGACAGCGACTTGGAGGGTGTCGGTTTCGACACCCTGGCAGTGCGTGCCGGTCAGCACCGTACGCCCGAGGGCGAGCACAGCGAAGCGCTGTTCCTGACCTCCAGCTATGTCTTCCGCACGGCCGCCGATGCGGCTGCGCGTTTTGCCGGTGAAACGCCGGGCAACGTTTACTCACGCTACACCAACCCGACCGTGCGTGCCTTCGAGGAGCGCCTGGCGGCCATGGAAGGTGCGGAGCAGGCCGTGGCGACGTCCACCGGCATGGCGGCGATTCTCGCCGTGGTCATGTCGCTGTGCAGCGCCGGCGACCACGTGCTGGTGTCGCAGAGCGTGTTCGGCTCGACCATCAGCCTGTTCGAGAAGTATTTCAAGCGCTTCGGTGTGCAGGTGGACTACGTGCCGCTGGTCGATCTTAGCGGTTGGAAGAACGCCATCAAGGCCAATACCAAGCTGCTGATCGTCGAGTCGCCGTCCAACCCGCTGGCGGAGTTGGTGGATATCGGCGCACTGGCCGAAATCGCCCACACCGGTGGCGCGATGCTGGTAGTGGACAACTGCTTCAGCACGCCGGCGCTGCAGCAACCGCTCAAGCAGGGGGCCGATATCGTCTTCCACTCCGCGACCAAGTTCATCGACGGCCAGGGCCGCAGCATGGGCGGCGTGGTTGCCGGTCGTGCCGAGCAGATGAAGGAAGTGGTGGGCTTCTTGCGTACCGCGGGGCCGACCCTCAGCCCGTTCAACGCCTGGATTTTCACCAAGGGCCTGGAGACCCTCAAGCTGCGCATGCGTGCGCACTGCGAGAGCGCGCAGGCCTTGGCTGAATGGTTGGAACAGCAGGAGGGTGTGGAAAAGGTGCATTACGCCGGCTTGCCAAGCCATCCACAGCACGAACTGGCCAAGCGCCAGATGAGTGGCTTCGGCGCGGTGGTCAGCTTTGAGGTCAAGGGCGGCAAAGAGGGCGCCTGGCGCTTTATCGACGCCACTCGGGTGATTTCGATCACCACGAACCTGGGTGACAGCAAGACCACCATCGCCCATCCGGCGACCACCTCCCACGGTCGTCTGAGCCCGCAGGAGCGTGAGGCGGCCGGCATCCGTGACAGCCTGATTCGTGTTGCGGTGGGGCTTGAGGACGTCGCCGATCTGCAGGCCGACCTGGCGCGTGGGTTGGCAGCGCTGTGATCGACTGGACAGGTGGCGAGCCAGACCATAACGGTCGGGTGGCCTTGGTAACCGGTGCCGCCCGCGGCATCGGCCTGGGCATCGCCGCCTGGCTGATCTGCGAAGGTTGGCAGGTGGTGTTGAGTGACCTGGACCGCCAGCGCGGTGCCAAGGTTGCCAAGACCCTGGGCAGCAACGCCTGGTTCATCGCCATGGACGTCTCCGACGAGGCCCAGGTCAGCGCTGGTGTGGCGCAGGTGCTGGGCCAGTTCGGACGTCTGGATGCGCTGGTGTGCAACGCGGCCATCGCCAACCCGCACAACCATACGCTCGAGAGCCTGAGTCTTGCGCAATGGAATCGTGTATTGGCGGTCAACCTCAGTGGCCCGATGCTGTTGGCCAAGCACTGTGCGCCTTACCTGCGCGCGCATGGCGGGGCGATCGTCAACCTGGCCTCCACACGTGCACGTCAGTCGGAGCCGGACACCGAGGCCTATGCCGCGAGCAAGGGCGGGCTGCTGGCACTGACTCACGCCCTGGCCATGAGCCTGGGGCCGGAGATCCGGGTCAACGCCGTCAGCCCTGGTTGGGTCGACGCTCGCGATCCGTCCCAGCGCCGCGCCGAACCCCTCACCGAAGCCGACCATGCCCAGCATCCAACGGGCAGGGTAGGGACGGTGGAGGATGTTGCGGCACTGGTGGCCTGGCTGTTGTCGCGTCAGGCCGGATTCGTCACCGGCCAGGAATTTGTGGTCGATGGCGGCATGAGCCGCAAGATGATCTACAGCTGACGCGCCACTTGCCGCTGTGCAAAGCAAAAGGAGCCGACAAGGCTCCTTTTTCGTTCTGACGCTTTTTCAGGTTTTTGAAAAAAAATTCAACGGGGCTATTGACTTAGCATCGGTACCTGCGTAAATTTCGCGGCCTCAGCGAAGCAAACGCAACAAGCAACATCGCGAGGGTGATTAGCTCAGCCGGGAGAGCATCTGCCTTACAAGCAGAGGGTCGGCGGTTCGATCCCGTCATCACCCACCACTTCCTGAGATTGTTCCTGACCCGGGACGCTTCGAAAGAGGCTTCCTACCAGAGAGGAACAGGACGCAAGTCCACATGCGCAGCGGTAGTTCAGTCGGTTAGAATACCGGCCTGTCACGCCGGGGGTCGCGGGTTCGAGTCCCGTCCGCTGCGCCACTTACTTCAACAGATGGGTGAGCTTCACCGGTCTGTGGCATGAAGGCAAGACCTTCCTGCCAGATCCCAGTTTCAAGCAGGTTACGGCCTGCGAGATACGCAGCGGTAGTTCAGTCGGTTAGAATACCGGCCTGTCACGCCGGGGGTCGCGGGTTCGAGTCCCGTCCGCTGCGCCATCTTCTGCTTCGAGGCCCTAGAACTCCTCCAAGCGACATTGAAGGCGATAAACCAATCGCCTTTTTTGTGCCTGCAACACCAGCGTCATGCGCTGGCACGCAGATCCCAGTTTCAAGCAGGCTTCGGCCTGTGCGACACGCAGCGGTAGTTCAGTCGGTTAGAATACCGGCCTGTCACGCCGGGGGTCGCGGGTTCGAGTCCCGTCCGCTGCGCCATATTCGCTTCGAGGTCACTGAACACCTCGAGGCACAGAGAGAGCGACCTTAGGGTCGCTTTTTTTGTTTCTGTGGCCTGGTGAATGGCTAGTGCCGGCCTTTGTATCAATCGCCAGTGCTGTTAGACATCGGCGTGGAGCTGACGGGGTCAGTCTGAACATTTACCTGATGCTGACAGACTCTTCACCGACCAGCGGTTTCGGCGACCCAGCGATGTGTTGCACAATAGGCACCATTCGTTCTTCCCGGAATTGACAATGTCCAGATCTACCGTCTCTGTAGCGCTCGGGCTGGCCCTGGTGCTGGCGGGTGTTTCCGGCTGTTCCTCGAAAAAGGCAGCGATCTACGAACACGAGAACTTCGACGACTCGGGGACGTTCTCGCGCAGCTTCCAGGTCAGCGATGCCGGGTCGTGCGAAGCCGCGCGCCGGGCATTGCTGAGCCAGGGCTATATCATCACCAGCAGTGACGCGAGCCAGGTGGCGGGCAACAAAAGCTTCCAGCAGAACGCCGAGAACCACCTGCAGATCAGCTTCAACATCACCTGCGCCCCCGACAGCAGCGACGATCAGCGTTCGACGATCTTTGCCAACGCCCTGCAGGATCGCTACACCCTGAAAAAATCCAACACCTCGGCCAGCCTCGGTGTCGGCATCCTCGGCTCGGTGTCGATGCCGATCGGCTCCACCGACGACTCCATGGTCAAGGTGGCCAGCGAAACCGTGACTTCGCCGCAGTTCTACGAGCGTTATTTCGCGCTGGTCGAAAGCTACCTGCCAAAACAGAAGAAGCAGAAAAAGGCCGCCCCTCAGGTGGAGGCGCCCAAGCCTGAAAAACCGGCGCAGGAGTTGGGCTTGCCCGAGCCTGCGGCATTGGCCCCGGCCGCACAGCCAGCGGCGGTACCGGTGTCTGGCAGCGCGCCGCAGGTCGAGCCGGCAGCGCCGGTGACTCCTTCGGAGCACGCGCCATCGCCGACCGCTGCAGCACCAGCCGCCAGCGAGGCGCCCGCGGCGCCAGTGGTCGACGATAGCCAGGGCTCCCAGCCTATTGCGCCGCCGGTCGAAGCTGCGCCGATCCAGGTGCAGCAAGCGGCACCCACCGGCGAGCCGGTACCTTCGTCACTCTAGGGAAATGCTTCATCTGCTGTTACACACGTACTGAGGTTAACGACCTGAACGCCTGCTACGTTTATTCCTCATGGGGATGTCATGATTCCTTCATCCGGCCCGCTTAGCTTGATGGCCAGACCCATGAAAAAATGAATGCAAGAGGACGCAGGCCAATGGACGACTATCAGGAAGAACTTCTCGAATTCCAGGCATATGAACTGGATACCCCGGAGCCGGCGGAAGACGCCACCGAGCTCTAGCCTACTTGCCGCTGATGGCGGCGAAACTCCCCCGGTGTCAGCCTCGTCCAGCGCTTGAATGCGCGCTGGAAGGCTTCGGCCGATGCAAACCCCAGCAGATAGGCGATTTCACCGAAGGCCAGCTCCGTGTCGCGGATATAGGTTTCGGCGAGGTCGCGTCGGGTGTCATTGAGCAGGCCGCGAAAGCTCGAGCCTTCCTCGGCCAGCTTGCGACGCAAGGTCCAGGTGGGCAATTGCAGGTGGCGTGACACTTCCTCCAGGTCAGGCTCCCGTCCGCCGTTGAGCAATGGGCCGAGCAGATGTGTGATGCGCTCGCCCAGGCTGCGCACACGCGTGCGCTGAGTCAGCTCCGTCTCGCACAGTTGCAGCAGGTGCTGCCAGGTACTGGGGCAGTGGTGTGGGTTGCCCAGCGCGAGGGCGGCCTGGCCGAGGCGCAGCTGGTTGCTGGCGGCACCGAACTGCACGGGCGTGCTGCACAATGGTTGGTACAGGGTACTGTAGGCGGGCGCCTCGAACTCGATTTCCATGCGTTCGGCCAGCAGCGGCGTGTCAGCCAGCCCTGACAGCTGTGCCAGCCAGCCGGCCAGCAACGAATCGACCACGAAGCGGTTGTAGGTGTTGTACGGGCTGATCGAATAAAAGCGCAGCCAGGCCCCTTGGGCGTCTTCGATGAAGGCCGAGCTGCCACGATAGTTGGCAGCGTACAGCGGCTCATAGCGCAGCAGGGTACGCGCGGCCTCGCGCACGTTCGGGGCTTGCGCTGCCGTCACGCCTGCCAGGCCGGCCTGGGCCAGGCGGCTCAGGCGCCCCATGCGCAGCCCCAGGGCGGGCTCGGCACTGAGCTCGATGGCTGCATGCCCCAGGTGCATGTAGCGGGGAATCGACAGGCGGGCACCGGCTTCGTTCATGCGCATGGCATCCAGCCCATAACGTTGCAGCAGCGGTGCCGGGTCATGTCCCAGCTCCTGCAGGGCTTCGGTCAGGGGCTGGACGAAACCTACCGAGAGGTCACCCAGGCGCACGCGTGGCTGGCGCATGCCCTTACAGCCACAGGTTCAGCAGGCGGGCACCCTGGCTGGGATTGCCAGCCAGTTGCGCGCCCGCCTGGTTGGCAAAGCCCTGGCCGTCGCTGCCCAGCTCCCAGAACTGGCCGCGCAGGAAGACACTGATGCTTGGCAGCTTGGGGTTGGCGGCCAGGATCAGTTGACGCCAAGCCGCCTCTTCACTGACTTCGCCTTTGCTCAGCGGCAACTGGTTGGCAGCCTGTTGGTGGCGGTTGCCGCGCCAGGGTTCCTGCCAACTTCCCTTGCCACTGAGAAACACCGGATTGGCGATCAGTTGCACCGACTGGTGAGCCAACAGTTCATGGTTGCGCGGATACCAGCTGTCGCTGCCCACCAGTACACCCAGGCGCCCCGCCGGGGTCTGCACGACCTGCAGTGGCTGGGCCTGGCCATCTTGAATGAAACGACGGACCTCGCTATCGGCGTATTGCTGCAACTGCGGCTGGCCAAGCGGTGTGCCATCGCTGGCGAACACCAGGCTGCTGTTGAACAGGGGGCCTTTGCCGACATGCAACTGGCCCTCCTCGACATAAGGCGACGGCAGCACGATGGAGCCGGCCACCAGGGTGACGCCGAACTCGCGGGCCAGGCCGCCAAACAGTTGCTGGTAGTCAGCGGCCATCTGCCGCGCCTTCATGCGCAGGTGCGCGTCGGAGCGGCGATCATCACCAGTGGCCGCCAGCATGGCCAGGCCGTAGCGCACGGGGTTGCTCAGCTCCAGCCACTGCCAGGCCTCGCGGAACTGGGTGACCTGGTACAGCTCCTTTTTCTCGCCGCGGGCCCAGAGCCAGGTGCCGATGTGCTCGGGTAGCACCACCACCGTTCGCGGGTTGACCAAGCCTTGGGCGCGGGCCTGTTCCAGATATGCCGAGAGCTTGCGGTGCAGGCGCCCGAGGCTCTGGTAGTCGCTGGGGTAGAGCAGCGGCTCGATGCCCAGCAGGTTGCCGTGCTCGCCGGGTACGCCCTGGTTGAGCGCCAGTTCGATGCGCAGATCGGACAGGTAATGACCTTCCGGGCGCTGTTGGGTCCAGAAGCCATAGCTGAACAGGGCGGCGATCATCACCAGCGCCAAGGCGCTTGCCAGGAGTTTGCGCATGAAGCGGTACGGCATCTTGAGGCCAACGGTGCTCTAGGGTAGTCCCGCTGTGCAGCAGGATCAATAAGTTGTCAGTTTCGATCATTGAGCCGGTTCAAACGCCTGTTTAATGTCGACGGCAGACAAACGACGGGGCCCGTGTGAGGCACCCGCATTCCGTGATCACGCCTCATCAGGAGTCCCTCCATGGCTGCCGAACGTTACCCACACCTGTTGGCCCCGCTCGATCTGGGCTTCACCACCCTGCGTAACCGCACCCTGATGGGCTCCATGCACACCGGTCTCGAAGAGCGCCCGGGTGGCTTCGAGCGGATGGCCGCCTACTTTGCCGAACGTGCTCGTGGCGGGGTCGGCCTGATGGTGACCGGCGGTATTGCGCCGAACGACGAGGGTGGCGTGTACTCCGGTGCGGCCAAGCTCAGCACCGACGAAGAAGCCGATAAGCATCGGATCGTCACCGAGGCGGTGCACGCGGCAGGGGGCAAGATCTGTCTGCAGATCCTGCATGCCGGTCGCTACGCCTACAGCCCCCGGCAAGTGGCGCCCAGTGCCATCCAGGCACCGATCAACCCGTTCAAGCCCAAGGAACTGGACGAGGCGGGCATCCAGAAGCAGATCGATGACTTCGTGAACTGTTCGGTACTGGCCCAGCGTGCCGGCTACGACGGCGTCGAGATCATGGGTTCGGAAGGCTACTTCATCAACCAGTTCCTCGCCGCGCACACCAACCACCGCACCGACCGCTGGGGTGGCAGCTACGAGAACCGCATGCGTCTTGCGGTAGAGATCGTCGGACGCGTACGTGAAGCGGTGGGCCGTGAGTTCATCATCATCTTCCGCTTGTCGATGCTCGATCTGGTCGAGGGTGGCAGCAACTGGGACGAGATCGTGCAGTTGGCCAAGGCCATCGAGCAAGCGGGTGCCACCTTGATCAACACTGGCATCGGCTGGCACGAGGCGCGCATCCCGACCATCGCGACCAAGGTGCCGCGCGCAGCGTTCAGCAAGGTAACCGCCAAGCTGCGCGGTGCAGTGCAGATTCCGCTGATCACCACCAACCGCATCAACACGCCCGAAGTGGCCGAAGCCGTGTTGGCCGAAGGCGATGCCGACATGGTATCGATGGCCCGGCCCTTCCTCGCCGACCCTGACTTCGTCAACAAGGCTGCCGAGGGCCGCGCGGACGAGATCAACACCTGCATCGGCTGCAACCAGGCCTGTCTGGACCACACCTTCGGCGGCAAGCTGACCAGTTGCCTGGTGAACCCGCGTGCCTGCCACGAGACCGAGCTCAACTACCTGCCGGTACGTGCGGTGAAACGCATCGCCGTGGTCGGCGCAGGGCCTGCTGGCCTCGCCGTGGCGACGGTCGCCGCCGAGCGTGGGCACGAGGTGACCCTGTTCGATGCCAGCGCCGAGATGGGTGGGCAGTTCAATGTCGCCAAGCGTGTGCCGGGCAAGGAAGAGTTCTTCGAGACCCTGCGCTACTTCGCCAACAAAGTGAAGAACAGCGGCGTGACGCTGCGCCTGAACACCCGTGTCGGTGTCGACGAGCTGGCGGCGGGCGGCTTTGACGAGATCATCCTGGCTACCGGCATCACCCCACGTACGCCAACCATCCCCGGGGTCGAGCACGCCAAGGTTCTGAGCTACCTCGATGTGCTGCTCGAGCGCAAGCCAGTAGGTGAGCGGGTTGCCGTGATCGGCGCCGGTGGTATCGGGTTTGACGTCAGCGAGTACCTGGTGCACAAGGGCATCGCCACCAGCCAGGATCGCGCTGCGTTCTGGAAGGAGTGGGGTATCGATACCAGCCTTGAAGCCCGCGGTGGTATCGCGGGGGTCAAGCCTGAACCCCATGCCCCGGCACGCCAGGTCTATCTGTTGCAGCGCAAGAAGACCAAGGTCGGCGACGGCCTGGGCAAGACCACTGGCTGGATTCACCGTACAGGTCTCAAGAACAAACAGGTACAGATGCTCAACAGCGTCGATTACCTGAAGATCGATGATGCGGGCCTGCATGTGCGCATTGGCGAAGGCGAACCGCAGGTGCTGGCGGTGGACAACGTGGTGATCTGCGCCGGGCAGGAGCCGCAGCGCGAGCTGTATGAAGGGCTGCTGGCCAAGGGGCAATCGGTGCACCTGATCGGTGGTGCGGATGTCGCTGCCGAGCTCGATGCCAAGCGTGCGATCAATCAGGGATCGCGCCTGGCAGCGGAGCTCTAGAAAGACCGAACTCCCAATACATACTTAGCACCGACTGTCCGCCTGGTGGCGGCAACCTCTCGATTTTCAAAAGAGATTGCCGCCATGACCCATCCCCCGCAACCCCAGCCGCTTGCCGCCGAACTGCCGGATCAATTCCCGCAAACCGATGCCCTGCCCACGCTCGGCGCGTCGGCCCTTGCGCTGTTCGAGGCACAGTTGCCAGGCCTGCTGGCGCGTGCCCCCTACCTGTTGCAATTCATCGACGACGAGGGCTCCGAGGAGCGTACCGTCACCCATGCCCACACCCTGAAAAGCCTGGTCGAGTCCGCACGCCTGGGGCAGACCACGGCTGATCTCTTCGACCCGGCACAGGCGGTGTTGTCGTCGAGCGCCAGTTCGCTGGTCGAAGCCGACCTTCTGGCGGACGTGACCCTGGCTCAGGTGCACGACGCCTTGAAGCTTATAGACGCCAAGATGGTGCTCAGCCGCTTCGAGGTCGATGCGCAAACCTACTGGGAGGTTCCCGCGCAGCTGTCGTTGGCCCCTCGGCAACTGGCCATGGAGCAGCAGGTGCGCGCGAGCCTGGCGGATGATGTGCAACTGCTGGAGAGCGTCGGAACGCTCACTGCCCAAGCCAGGGCGCTGATCGAAGACATCGTCGCCTACCCCCGTTTCTCCGACCGCAGCGTGCCAAGAGGTGTCTATGACCTGACGGTGCGCACCGGTGGAAGCTCGAAGTCTTTCTCCTTGCCAGGCGTGCTGGTCCTCAGCGAAATTCCGGCCGGCTACGACCCGGCCCTTTCCTACGTTACCGAGCGGCAGGCTCTGACCGGCGAAGCTGTGCTGTATTGCAGCGGATACTTCGGTTTCATCCGTCGTCACGACAACCTCCAGGCCACCCTGGATGGGGTGCGCAAGGCATTGTTGGAGGATCGCGCCTGGGGCTTGGCCTTGTTGATGCGCCTGGCACCGGAGGCGCAGCAGGCGTTGCTGGAAGAATGGGAGCGCGAAGACGCAAGCTTCGAAGTACGAGCCGGGGTGATCGAGGACAATCCCTTCGAGCACCTGGCCAGACAGCAGTGTGAGGCCTGGCGTGCGAGCGCGACCTGCGAGCAGCCCGGTGTATGGGATGATCGTATCGGCCTGGATGTATCGCGTGCACGTTCAACGCAGGTGTTGTTGGCGTTCGAGGCCGAACGCCAGTCGTTGCGGGCGCAACTACCAGATGGTCTGCGCAACCTTGCCCAAGCGCAGCAAGACATACTGGACGGCCTGTTGCTGGACATTGCCCGGCAGCAGAGCCTCGCCGAGGACTATTGGCAGCAGTTACCCGCTTTCGAGGATTTCGCCTGTGATCGGATTCGCGCCGAGTTGCGCAAGGACGGGCAGGATCTGGACCCCCGTGCTGTCACCGTCGAGATCGACGTCGTCGAATACAGCCCCGAATTGCCAGAGTCGGAACTTGCGCCTGGCGTCACTCCTGATCCTGGACAGGCGCAAAGCGTGCAGAGCGAGTGCTCGTTGCTCGAATACATCGCCATGCGCATGAATGCCAGGGCCGACGCCAGTTGGACGGTCGAATTCAGTGGCGTCACCCAGGCTCAGTCACGCTATCTTTCCAGTACTCGGCTGGGCAGCCTGATCCAGCGGCTGGACCTGCAGGCGCACTATCTACAAGCAATCAGCGACGCGTTGAAGACACCTTCCGATGGCGAAACCAAAGGCCTGCACCAGCGGCGCCACGATGCTGCGACAAGCCTGTTCGAGAAACGTCTGCGGCTCGATGCGTTCCTGGCGCATGCTACCGGTGACCTTGACGATTCCGGGTATCAGGCTGTCCAGGACATTCTGGATCATCCATCGCCGGACCAGCGGCCAATACGCGAAGGGCAGCGTGCCGAGTTGCAGCTGCTCACGCTGGGTGGCAACTCCCTGCGTGACGTGCTGATCTTCCATGAAGTCGGTGAGTCGTCACTGATCTGCTATACACCCGGCCATCCATCTGGCAAGCCGTTCAGGCGCCACAGCTCTCGCAGGGCTCTGCGCAGCTTGCTGGCCCAGGAGCTCGAGGGCCTCCAGCGGACGTCGCCGTGGCCTGCAAGCACTGAGTACTGGGTGTCGCGGTTCGGCCGTCATCAGCTCGGGACCGCCTTGCCTCTGTTGCTCCGCATCGCTGATGGCAAGGCCGGTGCAGAGCTGGCGACGCAAACCCTCAACCAACCGATAGGCAAGGCAATTTTCAATTATCGCATCGCTTATCTGCTGGCCGAAGGTAACAGCCTGGCGGTTTCCGATGCCGAGTTGCGGCTGGAGCGAGGCCTGGATATCGCCGTCACCGTGTTCCGCGTGCTGAGCGCGCTGATTCCTGCGCGGGTCATGACCGTGCTCGACCTGGCAGAGCTTGGCTATTACATGTTCAACAGCTATGCGGCGCTGGCCAGCGGGCAGCGCGAGCAGGCCGGAACCTATGCCCTCGAGGCCTTGACCAGCCTGAGCGGCCTGGCTAACGCAAAGTTCTACCGGTTCAGGGCTCCCGCTGCTTCGGGAGTGCCGCTGCGACTGGTGGGCGGCAGCGGTGTACGGTCGGTCGTCGCGATCGACGAAGTGCCCAAGCCTCAGGGCGCGCCCTTTGTCATTTCTCACGGCCTGCGCAAGGGGTTACTGGTCTTCGATGGTCGGTTGAACGTGTCTTTGCAGGGCCGTTACTACCCCGTCTACGAAGTGCGTGACCCGCTGCAACGCACTTCGACTTTTTATATCGGGTCAGGCGACGGGGTTCAAAGCCGCTCGTTGTTTTCCAATCCCGATCCAAGAATCGAACGTGATCCACGTACAGGCGACTGGCTGATCGTGCGCCGCCCGGGGCTGCTGGGCGGAATGGATCAACCGCTGCCGGTCCGGCCAATGCCGGTGAAGGTGATGCGCGGGGTCCGAGAAAGCGCCAATAGCAGCGGCAGGACTTTCCGGATCATGGACGGCACCCAGGAGGTGGAGGTGCTGTTCGATCTGGATTATTGCTGCTGGTACTCATCTTCCAAAGGTCGTTATTACCGGAGGGATGAGCAGACGAATACCTATCTGGGCGCCGTCGACCCTGGCCCTGCGGCTTCTCGATTGGAGCGCCAGCAAGCGCGCCTGGAACTGGAGTGTCTCCAGCGGCCGGTGTTACCAGAGCTGCCGCCGAGCAGTGGGCTGGAGCTGCTCCCGAAGGTTATCCACCAGATCTGGATCGGCAGCGCAGACAGTCTGATTGCGTCTCACGACTCCACGCTCAAGGGCAACATCGAGATGGCACGGGCCGGCGGTTATCAGTTGCATCTGCATTTTCTAGGCCGCAGTGGATGGGGGGTGAACAATGCGTTGCAGCTGCGCAAGCTACGCTCGCGCTACCCAGGAGCAACCTGCACGTCCTTGAAGGGAGACGCGTTCTTCAAGGATTTCGAGGAGGGTCCGCAGGGTGAGGTGTTCAAGTTCTTCCTGCGGCCGGAAACCCGCAACTATGCGGCGGCCTGCGACGCCTTGCGCTACAAGTTGATAGATGAGTTGGGCGGGGTGTACATGGACATGGACGATGTGCTGCTCCGCCCGCTGCCTCAGTTGACATTGCGCCCTGGGCAACTGGCGGTGGGCGGGGTGGTGAGCAACGCGACCCTGATGCTCAACGGCCCCAACAACAGTCATTTCGCCTCGCTCAAGGGCAATCCATTGCTCGATGCGGTGTTGCGGGAAATGTCCCAGCGTTTCAGCGCTAGTCGCAAGCTTGGGCATCGTCCGAAGTTTTCCGATCCTGGTTTCACCGAGTACATGCGTGAGGTATCACGGGTGACTGGCCCTGGTCTGCTCAATACGATGCGGCACAGCGCCAGCGCGATCGAGAAGGCCTTGACCGAGGCGAAGCTGTATATCTTCCACTCGCAGGACAACGGCGTACGTCCCGAGCGCGCGGTATTTGAATGGGTGAAGCGCGTTTCCGCGCTGCTGACGCCACTGGAAGACTACATCAATGTCGGTAACGCCCACAGCTGGAAGACGGGGCGCCGTTGACCTGCTAACTTGCGGGCTTTTCGGGGGGCTATAGATGTTCGATGGACTTTCCGGCTCCACCGCCGCGCCCCTGCAAAGCCTGCACCTGCCCTGGTTGGCGCACGTCGGTGTGGCGTGCGCGGTGTTGCGTCTGGACCTGATCGACCCACTGGTCAGTGGCAACAAGTGGTTCAAGCTGCAGCATCACCTGCATGCTGCCCGGAAGGCCAACGCACCTGGCCTGATCAGTCTGGGCGGCAACCATTCCAATCATTTGCACGCCTTGGCCGCTGCGGGCAGACGCTTAGGCTTCGCCACCGCCGGGTTGTTGCGAGGCCAGCGGCAAGACACCCCGACCGTCCGTGATCTGGAAGCGCTGGGCATGACCTTGCACTGGTTGGGCTACGGTGGTTATCGGGCGCGCCACGCGCCAGGCTTCTGGCAACCCTGGCAGGCGCGTTATCCCGGCTGGCATTGCATCCCCGAAGGTGGGGGCGGTGTGGAAGGTGCCTTGGGATGTGGGCAGATCGTCGAGCAGGCACAAGCGCAATTGGCGTCGATCGGTTGGGATGATTATCACGCCTGGTGGCTGGCGGTGGGCACCGGCACCACGCTGGCAGGCCTGGTACTGGCCGAGCAGGGCGCGCATCCGGTGCATGGCGCCTTGGCGGTGCCGCGCGATCATGGTGTGGAGCAGGGCATTGCGCAACTGGCGGGTACAGCGGGCTATTGCCTGCACGATGCCTGCCGCGGCGGATTCGCCCGGCGCGATGACGCGTTGCTGGCATTCATCGCAGACAGCGAGCGGTACAGCGGTCTGCCACTCGAAGCGCTCTACACAGGGAAGGCGCTGTTGGCGCTGCGTGAGCAGGTCGAGGCCGGGCGATTTTCACCCGGCACCCGCCTGATCTTCGTTCATACCGGTGGCCTGCAGGGGCGGCGCGGCTACTTGTAAGGCAGCATGCGCAGCAGTGTGTTGTCCCGGCGTACGTAGTGGTGGTACAGCCCGGCGACGGCATGCAGCCCGATCAGCCAGTAGCCCCAGGTGCCGATGCGTTCATGCCAGCCCTTGATGAACTTTGCCTGGTCCGGATCCTGGCCGATCAGTGCAGGCAGCTCCAGCCCAAAGAATGGTATTGGCTTGCCCGCAGCGCTGAGGATCAGCCAGCCGGCCAGTGGCATGCCGATCATCAGCAGGTACAACAGCACGTGGACCAGATGGGAGAGGCCGGTCTGCCAGGCGGGTGGCTTGGGCACGATAGGCGGTGTCGGGCGTGCCAGGCGCATGGCCAGGCGCAGCCATACCAGCACGAACACGGTGAGGCCGAGCATGAAGTGCAGGCTCTTCATCAGGTCGCGCTCGGCGCTGTCCTTGGGGAACAGGCCGCGCAGCTCGATGCAGGCATAGACGGCGGCGAGCAGCACCAGCATCAGCCAGTGCAGGGTGATGGACAGGCGCGCGTAGTGGGGCGCGGGAGTGGATGAAACCATGGTCGGTCCTCGTCATCAGGTTGGATGGGCGCTCTTGCTGGCGCCTGATGTGGACTTTAGCGCGTCGGTTGGTAATTTTTCGTTGTTTCAGGTCGGTTGTTTCGATGATTCTTGGGCTCGGAACGGCATTTTCTCGAGCACTGGTCCTGGGTCATCCCGGTAAGTGTGGCCAGCTGTCACTCACCAGAAACACTCGCTCCGCCTCTTGCCAGGCGCCTTCGCCATCCTCCTCCAGCCTCACCAGCAATTGTGCCGCGGCTCCTTTCTCCAGGCGCCACAGCCAGGCCGCAAAACCCGCCGCCCCCCAGCGATCCCCAGCCTCGACCCGTGCAGGTGCCAGCCAGGCATGGCGTTGCAGCGGTTGCCAGAGTGCCGTTGGGTGAGCGCTGGCATATTGCGCCCACTCGCGTCGATGCAGCCAGCGCCCGCGCAAGTGCGCAGGGTTTGCCCCGAAGGGTGAGGCGAGTTGCCCTGGCCATGGATGGAAAAGATAGCCACCCAGCCACAGGTGCGACTGCACATCGCCCACCTGCAGTTGATTCAGGACTTCCCGGCTTTCAGCCCGAGCCGAGATCGGCAACTGATGTGCGACCAGGTGCGCCAGCTTGCTGCCCAGGCGGTCGTGACAGCCTGGCCCCAGCCACTGCGCCGGGTCGTGGGCATCAGCCTGATCCGGCCCGAGGTAAAGCTTGATCGCCAGTTCCAGGTGATGGTCGCCCGTGCGATCGCGTAGCAGGATATCCAGCTCACCCAAGGTTTGCCCGCCCCGGCGGATTGCCAGGTTGGAGGCCAGCAGCTCGACACCGGGTGCCTGTTGCAGGGCGAACTGCCAGAGGCTTTCGTAGTACAGCCCCAACCGCCGGCTGGTGAGGCGCGCCAGCCACGTCTGCAAGGGCTGCGCATCATGGTCCAGAGCCAGCAGCCAGTCGCGTAACCGCCCCGGATCGTCCGCCCAGCCGCTGGCCGCCAGCGGATGGCGTTGCGGGCAGGGCGGTTCGCTCAGCAGCGGCGGCGACAGCAGCGCCCACGCCAGATCACGCACGGCAGGGCGGCGGAGCTGGCGGGGCAGGGCGTGGAGGTCGGTGAAGGGTGTCATCCTGCGAGCATAGCCGGTTTGCCGCTGGCCGGTCGTTTCGCCCATAATCCAGGCATTGTCACCCGCCGCAGAGCCTTGCAGGAGCCCCATGGAGCAATTTCGCAATATCGGTATCATCGGACGCCTCGGCAGCTCGCAGGTGCTCGACACCATCCGCCGGCTGAAGAAGTTCCTGCTCGAGCGCCACCTGCACGTGATCCTCGAGGACACTATCGCCGAAGTGCTGCCGGGCCACGGCCTGCAGACCTCCACGCGCAAGCTGCTGGGCGAGGTCTGCGACCTGGTCATCGTCGTCGGTGGCGACGGCAGTTTGTTGGGCGCCGCCCGAGCGCTGGCCCGGCATAACATCCCGGTGCTGGGCATCAACCGCGGCAACCTCGGCTTTCTCACCGACATTCGCCCCGACGAGCTGGAAACCAAGGTCGCCGAGGTGCTCGACGGCCACTACCTGGTCGAGAACCGCTTCCTGCTGCAGGCCGAGGTTCGCCGCCACAACGAGGCCATTGGCCAGGGCGACGCGCTCAACGATGTTGTGCTGCACCCGGGCAAGTCGACGCGGATGATCGAGTTCGAGATCTACATCGACGGCCAGTTCGTCTGCAGCCAGAAGGCCGATGGCCTGATCGTCGCCACACCCACGGGCTCCACCGCCTATGCGCTGTCTGCCGGCGGTCCGATCATGCACCCCAAGCTCGATGCCATCGTCATCGTGCCGATGTACCCGCACACCCTGTCTGGCCGGCCGATCGTGGTCGATGGCAACAGCGAGCTGAAGATCGTGGTCGCCAAGGACCTGCAGATCTATCCACAGGTCTCCTGTGACGGGCAGAACCACTTCACCTGCGCTCCAGGCGACACCATCACGGTGAGCAAGAAGCCGCAGAAGCTGCGCCTGATCCATCCGCTGGATCATAACTACTACGAAGTCTGCCGCACCAAGCTTGGCTGGGGCAGTCGCCTGGGGGGCAGGGACGACTGATGCTCGATCCGGCACGCAGTTTCGACATCATCGGCGACGTTCACGGTTGTGCGTTGACCCTCGAACGCCTGCTCGACACCCTTGGCTACAAGCGCACGGGCGGTGTCTGGCGCCATCCGCGGCGCCAGGCGCTGTTCCTCGGCGACATCGTCGACCGTGGCCCGCGCATCCGCGAGGCGCTGCATATCGTCCACGACATGGTCGAAGCCGGCCAGGCCCACTGCATCATGGGCAATCACGAATACAACGCCCTGGGCTGGGTCACGCCGGCGCTCCCCGGCAGCGGCAAGGCCTTCGTGCGTGAGCACACGCCGCGTCATGCCCGCCTGATCGACGAGACCCTCACCCAGTTCGCCCAGCATCCCGGCGACTGGCACGATTTCATCCAGTGGTTCTACACCCTGCCGCTGTTCGTCGACGCCGGGCGTTTCCGTCTGGTGCATGCCTGCTGGGATCATCAACTGATCGCACAGCTGCGCGCCCAGTACCCGGACGGCCGTATCGACGAACACTTCGTGCAGGCCTCGGCGGTATCGGGAAGCTTCGCCTCGACCGTGTGCAACCGCCTGCTGCGCGGCACCGACATGCGCCTGCCGGACGGCCTCACGCTGACCGGCGGCGACGGTCTGACCCGCGCCTTCTTCCGCACCAAGTTCTGGGAAGAAGACCCACAAACCTATGGCGACATCGTGTTCCAACCTGATGCGCTGCCGGAGGAAGTGGCCCGCGCGCCACTCAGCCACAGCCAGAAGAACGCGCTGCTGCGTTATTCGGAGGATGAGCCACTGCTGTTCGTCGGCCATTACTGGCGCAGCGGCCACCCCGCGCCGATTCGCGCCAACCTGGCCTGCCTGGACTACAGCGCGGTGCTCTACGGCAAGCTGGCCGCCTACCGGCTGGACGACGAAACCCGCATCGACCCGCACAAGTTCGTCTGGGTCGATGTCGACCGACCGCAGGCCAGCCAATGAACGTGATCGAAGTGATGCGTCTGCCGCTGGGTGTCGACCTCAGTGGTTTCGTTGCCTTGTTGCGGCGCCTCGAGGTGCCGCACCGGGTGGTCGAGGAGGGCAGTGAGCAGGTGCTCTGGGTACCGCCCGCCATGGCCGCGCAGGTGCTCGAGCTCTACCGGCGCTACCCTGACGGCAATGCCGACGTGGAGCCGGTCATGGACGCAGGCTTGCCGGCGAGCGAGCCGGCCCGGCCCCCGCTGAAGGAACAGTTGCGCGCCTGCAAGGTTACCGCGGGGATGCTGCTGCTGTGCATGGCCGTCGTTGGCTTGACCGGCCTGGGCGAAAACCTCTCGACCCTGAGCTGGTTCACCTTCCAGGACTACCAGGTACAGGGCGACTACCTCTACTTCGTGCCGCTGGCCCAGAGCCTGGGCGAGGGCCAGTGGTGGCGCCTGGTGTCGCCCATGCTGCTGCACTTCGGCGTTCTGCACCTGGCCATGAACGGGCTGTGGTACTGGGAGCTGGGGCGGCGCATCGAATTGCGCCAGGGGCCCTGGGCGTTGCTGGCGCTGACCCTGGTGTTCAGCCTGGTGTCGAACCTGGCCCAGCATTTCATCGGCGGCCCGAACCTGTTCGGTGGCTTGTCCGGAGTGCTCTATGGCTTGCTCGGTTACCTCTGGCTCTACCAGTGGCTGGCGCCCACCCCATTGTTCAGCCTGCCCCGCGGCGTGCTGGTGATGATGCTCATCTGGCTGGTGATCTGCCTGAGTGGCGTGGTCGGCCAGCTCGGCTTCGGCCAGATCGCCAATGCCGCCCATGTCGGCGGGTTGCTCATCGGATGCCTGACAGGCCTCTTGGGTGGACTGCTGGCCCGGCGTAAACTGTCGGCTTGATTTAGGAGACGCTCATGTCCACTTTCGCGCAAATGATCGAAAACATCACCCCCGAGATCTACCAGAGCCTGAAGACGGCGGTGGAAATCGGCAAATGGTCCGATGGCCGCAAGCTCACCGCCGAGCAGAAGGAGCTGTCGCTGCAAGCGGTGATTGCCTGGGAAATCCAGAACCTGCCCGAGGAAGAGCGCACCGGCTATATGGGGCCGCAGGAATGCGCCTCCAAGTCCGCGCCGATCCCCAACATCCTGTTCAAGTCGGACTCGGTACATTGATCGAACTCGCTCGTGGCTCCTTGAGCAAGATGGCGGTGCGTCTCGAAGCACCGGTCGTGCAGTACAGCTTTCGCCTCGGTGAGGAGCAGGTGCCGGTCAACCCGTTGATCGGCCAGTCGCTGCGTCTGGAATACCTCGGTGCGATCCACTGCACCCATTGCGGCAAGCGCACCAAGACCAGTTTCAGCCAGGGCTACTGCTACCCCTGCATGACCAAGCTGGCCCAGTGCGATGTGTGCATCATGGCCCCTGAACGCTGCCACTACGACGCCGGCACCTGCCGCGAGCCGTCGTGGGGCGAGCAGTTCTGCATGACCGACCATGTGGTGTACCTAGCCAACTCGTCGGGCATCAAGGTGGGCATTACCCGTGCCACGCAACTGCCCACCCGCTGGCTCGACCAGGGCGCCAGCCAGGCACTGCCGATCATGCGCGTGGCCACTCGCCAGCAGTCGGGCCTGGTCGAAGACCTGCTGCGCAGCCAGGTACCGGACCGCACCAACTGGCGCACCCTGCTCAAGGGCGATGCCGAGGTACTGGACCTGGTCGCGGTGCGCGAACAGATCTTCGATGCCTGCGCCGAAGGCCTGCGCGAGCTGCAAGGCCGCTTCGGCCTGCAGGCGATCCAACCCTTGCCCGACGCCGAAGTGGTCGAGTTGCGCTACCCGGTCCAGGCCTACCCGAAGAAGATCGTCAGCTTCAACCTGGACAAGGACCCGGTGGTGGAAGGCACGCTGCTGGGCATCAAGGGCCAGTACCTGATCTTCGACACCGGCGTGATCAATATTCGCAAGTACACGGCCTACCAGCTGGCCGTGCTCCAGTAAAAGGATCGTCACCATGCGTACCGAACAACCGCAAGTGATCTACCTCAAGGACTATCAGGCGCCCGAGTACCTGATCGACGAGACGCACCTGACCTTCGAACTGTTCGAGGACCACACGCTGGTCCATGCGCAACTGGTCATGCGCCGCAACCCCGAGCGCGGCGCCGGCTTGCCGCCGCTGGTGCTCGATGGCCAGCAGCTGGAGCTGCAGCGCGCCGCGCTGGACGACCAGGAGCTGCAGGCCGGTGACTATGCGCTCGATGACAGTAGCCTGACCCTCCACCCCAAATCTGAGCGCTTCACCCTCGACACCAGCGTGAAGATTCATCCGGAAAGCAACACCGCGCTGGAAGGCCTGTACAAGTCCGGCAAGATGTTCTGCACCCAGTGCGAAGCCGAAGGTTTCCGCAAGATCACCTACTACCTCGACCGCCCGGACGTGATGAGCACCTTCACCACCACGGTGATCGCCGAGCAGCACCGCTACCCGGTGTTGCTGTCGAACGGCAACCCGGTCGGCAGCGGCCCGGCAGAAGAGGGCCGTCACTGGGCAACCTGGGAAGATCCGTTCAAGAAGCCGGCCTACCTCTTTGCGCTGGTAGCGGGCGATCTGTGGTGCGTCGAGGACAGCTTCACCCGCCAGTCGGGTCGCGACGTGACCCTGCGCATCTACGTCGAACCCGAGAACATCGACAAGTGCGACCACGCGATGGTCAGCCTGAAGAAGTCCATGCGCTGGGACGAAGAAGTCTATGGCCGTGAATACGACCTGGACATCTTCATGATCGTGGCGGTCAACGACTTCAACATGGGCGCCATGGAAAACAAGGGCCTGAACATCTTCAACTCCAGTTGCGTGCTGGCCCGCGCCGAAACCGCCACCGATGCCGCCCACCAGCGCGTCGAAGGGGTGGTCGCCCACGAGTATTTCCACAACTGGTCGGGCAACCGCGTGACCTGCCGCGACTGGTTCCAACTGTCGCTCAAGGAAGGCTTCACGGTGTTCCGCGATGCCGAGTTCAGCGCCGACATGAACTCGCGCACGGTCAAGCGCATCGAGGACGTCGCCTACCTGCGCACCCACCAGTTCGCCGAAGATGCCGGCCCCATGGCCCATCCGGTGCGCCCGGACAGCTTCATCGAGATTTCCAACTTCTACACCCTGACCGTGTACGAGAAGGGCGCCGAAGTGGTAGGCATGGTCCGTACCCTGCTGGGCGCCGAGGGCTTCCGCAAGGGCAGCGACCTGTACTTCGAACGTCATGATGGCCAGGCGGTGACCACCGACGACTTCATCAAGGCCATGGAAGACGCCAACGGCGTCGACCTGACCCAGTTCAAGCGCTGGTACAGCCAGGCCGGCACGCCGCGTCTTGAGGTCAGCGAAACCTACGATGCCGCGGCACAGACCTACAGCCTGACCTTCCGCCAGAGCTGCCCGCAGACGCCGGACAAGCTCGACAAGCTGCCATTCGTGATCCCGGTGGCGTTGGGGCTGCTCGATGCCCAGGGCAATGACCTGCCGCTGCAATTGGCCGGTGAAACAGCTGCTGACGTCGTTACCCAGCGCGTGCTGTCGGTGACCGAGGCCGAGCAGACCTTCACCTTCCAGGGCATCGTCGCCAAGCCGCTTCCGTCGTTGCTGCGTGGCTTCAGTGCGCCGGTCAAGCTGAGCTTCCCCTACGACCGCGACCAGCTGATGTTCCTCATGCAGCACGACAGCGACGGCTTCAACCGCTGGGAAGCGGGCCAGCAGCTGGCCGTGCAGGTGCTGCAGGAGTTGATCGGCCAGCATCAGCGCGGCGAAGCGCTGAAACTCGACCCACGGCTGATCACCGCCTTGGGTACGGTGCTGGGCAACGAGTCGCTGGACCCGGCCATGGTCGCCGAGATGCTGTCGCTGCCCGGCGAGGCCTACCTCACCGAGATCAGCCAGGTGGCTGACGTCGACGCGATTCACGCGGCCCGCGAGTTCGCCCGCAAGCAGATCGCCGAGCAGTTGTTCGATGCGCTGTGGGCGCGCTACCAGGCCAACCGCCAGGTGTCGCGCAGCACTGCTTATGTAGCCGCAGCCGAGCACTTCGCCCGCCGCAGCCTGCAGAACATCGCGCTGTCGTACCTGATGCTCACCAGCAAGTCGCAGGTGCTGGAAGCGACCCTCGAGCAGTTCGAGCACGCCGACAACATGACCGAGCGCCTGACCGCGCTGGCAGTACTGGTCAACTCGCCGTTCGAAGCCGAGCGCGCCAAGGCGCTGGAGGCCTTCGCCGAGCACTTCAAGGACAACCCCCTGGTCATGGACCAGTGGTTCAGCGTGCAGGCGGCAAGCAGCCTTCCGGGCGGGCTGGCGCGGGTCAAGGCGCTGATGCAGCACCCGGCCTTCACCCTGAAGAACCCGAACAAGGTGCGCGCGCTGGTTGGCGCCTTTGCCGGGCAGAACCTGGTCAACTTCCACGCCGGCGACGGTTCGGGTTATCGCTTCCTGGCGGACCTGGTGATCGAGCTCAACGCGCTCAATCCGCAGATCGCTTCGCGCCAACTGGCGCCGCTGACCCGCTGGCGCAAGTACGATGCTGCGCGTCAGGCGCTGATGAAGGGCGAGCTGGAGCGGATTCTCGCTTCCGGGGCACTGTCCAGTGATGTGTATGAGGTGGTGAGCAAGAGCCTGGCTTGATTCACTTTTAAACCGGGCTGGCCTATTCGCGGGCAAGCCCGCTCCCACGAGGATCAGGGAGCGGGCTTGCCCGCGATGCTTTTTGGCGGTTAACAAAACATAACGTCCCGCCCGTTGTGTTC
>NZ_BCBT01000020.1:0-99105 GCF_001320965.1 Pseudomonas sp. NBRC 111143
AAGAAACTGGCTGGTGAGTTCCAGGGCAAGAAGATCGCGGTGGTGCTGTGCGGGCGCAACATCGTGCTGGAGAAGTTCCTGGAGGCGATCCAATGAGGATCATCGACAAGGCGCAACTGGTCGAAATCCTCGACCGGGATTTGGCGGTACGCCTCATCGAAGAGGGTTTTATCGCCTTCTCCGCGGGCAAGGTCCATGTGCCACCGGTGCAGAATTTCGCCTTCACCGAACAAAACGGCGACTGCTGCGTGAAGTCCGCCTGGCTGCAGGGCAGCGATACCTTCACGGTGAAAGTCTCCACCGGTTTCTACGACAACCCGTCCAAGGGCCTGGAAAGCAACGATGGCTTGATGCTGGTGTTTTCGGCCAGTACCGGCCAACCGCTGGCGCTGCTCCAGGACCAAGGCTGGCTGACCTGCCTGCGCACTGCACTGGCCGGGCGTGTCGTCGCCCGCCTGTTGGCGCCGCGCAAGGTACGGGCAATCGGTGTACTTGGCAGCGGGGTGCAGGCGCGGATGCAGCTCGAACAACTGCTGCCGGTCACCGACTGCCGCCGTCTGATCGCCTGGGGCCGCGATGCCGGGCGGCTTGCGGACTATCGACGGTTCGCCGAAGGGCTGGGCTTCGAGGTGCGCACCACCCATGAAGCCCGCGAGCTTGCCGCGTCCGCCAACCTGATCGTCTGTACCACGCCTTCGCGCGAGCCGCTGCTGCAGCGTGAATGGATACAGCCCGGTACCCATATCACCGCGGTGGGAGCCGATGGGCCGGGCAAGCAGGAGCTCGACCCGGCGCTGGTAGCTGCCGCCGATTGCATCGTGGTGGACGCTGTCGGGCAATGCAGCCGCTACGGCGAGGTGTCCCACGCCTTGGAGGCCGGGCTCATTGCACCTGGCGACCTGATCGAGATCGGCGCGTTGCTGGCTGGGCAGGCAAGTGGTCGTACGCAGGATGCCGCGATCACGTTGGCCGACCTGACCGGCGTGGCGGTGCAAGACGCGCAGATCGCGCGGTGTGCATTGATGTCCCTTGGGGCAAGCCGCCAAGGAGACCTGCTCGCACAGTTCGGCCAAAATAGAGGCTAAATGACATCATCGTCCGCTGCCGTTGCCTGTCGCCTTTGTATACTCTCCCGTAATCAGTGTGGGGCTCTCAACTGCGAAAGGAACTGAGCATGCGGCCACTGCTTTGCGTTCTGGGATTGACCGCAATGATGTTCACGGCGCTCGCGGCGGCGCAGCCACCGCTGCGCCTGGTGGCGGATAAATGGCCGCCGTTCTCCGACAGTGCCATGCCGGGCGGAGGCCTGGCCACCAGCATCGTCACTACGGCACTCACCCGCGCCGGGTACGCTAGCGAGTTCGAGGAAGTGCCTTGGGCGCGGGCGCTGCTGGGGATTGGCGAGGGGCGCTACGACGTGCTCATCAATGCCTGGTACAACGAATCGCGTACTCGCCTGGGCCAGTTCTCGGGGGCCTATCTGACCAACCGTATTCGCCTGCTCAAGCGCCAGCGCGAGGTACTTGGCTTCAAGCGACTGGCCGATCTTTATCCGTACAGCATCGCTGTTGTGCGTGACTACGCCTACTCACAAGCGTTCGATGGCGACAGCCGGCTGAACAAGGTGGCGGTGCGCAACTTCCCGTCGGCGATCCGCATGCTGGCGGCAGGGCGCGTAGACCTGGCGGTGGAGGACGAGTACGTGGCGCGCTACAACCTGCAGCGGGAGCCGCAGGAGGTGCGCGAGGCGGTGGATTTTGTCGAGCGGCCGCTGGGGGAGAACAGCCTGCATATCCTGGTCAGCCTTCAGCATCCTGAGCATCGGCAGATCGTCGAGCGTTTCGAGCGGGCGATTGCAGCGATGAAGGCCGATGGCAGCTATGCGCGGTTGTTGAAACAGTATGGCTTGTGACCTGGGGTGTCGGTGCAGGCCCTATCGCGGGACGAGCCCGCTCCCACAGGTACAGTGCAGGCCTGAACATCTGGGAGCAACTGTCTTGCTCAAAATTTAAAGTTCAGCCCAATTCCTGTGGGAGCGGCCCTGTCACGCCCCGACTCGTCCCGCGGTAGGGCTGGTGCGGACAGCCGACTCAAGCCGGCTCCCCTTCCTTGATCAGATGCGCCGCCAATGTACGCAACGGCCCCAGTTGCCGGCAGATCAACGCCAACTGGGTCTGTACCAGTCGCTGATGCTCATCCAGCTCCTCGGGCATCTGCTCCAGCTGGTTGGCCAGCGCTTCTTCTTCATCGCTGTGAATGGCCACTGGCAGCCGCGCCGCCAGGCCATTGGCGATCTCGTCGAGACTGCGCGCCAGGCTGCTGCCGACGCCATCGATCAACTGCTCGTGTACTTCGGCAGGCAACGCCGTGTCCCTGTGTGCACCCAGCCCTGACAGGTAGCTGAGCAAGGTGTGCGACAGCACCAGGAAGCGGAAGCCGACATCGGCCTCCTTGCGGAAGTGCCCCGGCTCCATGAGCATGTTCGACAGCGTGGTAGACAACGCCGCATCGGCATTGTGGGCGTTGCGTCGAGCCAGGCGGTAGGCGAGATCGTCGCGTTTGCCGTTGGCGTACTGCTGCATGATCTGGCGCAGGTACAGGCTGGCGCAGGTCAGGGTGTTGGCCAGCACCTTGTTCAGGCGCCGCCCCTGCCAGTCGGGCAGGAACAGGAACACCGCGAGGATCGCGATCAGGGCGCCCACCAGGGTGTCGAACAGGCGCGGCAGGAACAGCCCGTAGCCATCGCCGATCTGGTTGAAGCAGAACAGCACCATCAGCGTGATCGCCGCCGTGGCCAGGGTGTAGCGTGTGGTGCGGTTGACGAAGAACACCACGCCAGCGACCACCGCGAACAGCGACTGGACGATCGGGTTGGGGAACAGGTCGAACAGCGCCCAGCCAACCGTCAGGCCGATGGCGGTACCGAAGATCCGCTGCACCAGCTTGCGCCGCGTCGCGCCATAGTTGGGCTGGCAGACGAACAGGGTGGTGAGGATGATCCAGTAGCCTTGCGTGGGATGGATCAGGTGCACCATGCCATAGCCGATCGACAGCGCCAGCGGCAGGCGCAGGGCATGGCGGAACAGCAGCGAAGTGGGCGTGAGCTGGGTGCGCAGGCGTTTCCATACCTCCTTGAACGTGCGCGGCGAACGGTCGAGCAGGCTGCTGTCGCTGGCGTCGGCGAGGCTGTCGGGGTTGCTGGCCGCGCCGAGCAAGCGGTCCAGCGTGGCCAGGTTCACCGCCAGTGCCCGCAGCGAGCGCAGCAGGCTGCGCCAGGCCGGGTTGTTCTGGGTGCGCAGATGCTCCAGCGAGGCGTTCAGGTCTTCCAGCGCCTCGGGGTAGCCGCTGGCGAGCACGAACGGCTGGCGCAGGCGGATCGAACGGGCCAGTTCCTGGCAGGACGAACCCTGTTTGCGCAGCAGGCGCTGGCAGCGGAACATCACATCGCTGTGGAAGAACGCCTCGCTCAGGGCGTTGTAGGGGTAGTGCGAGGCGCTGACGCGCTCGTGGATGTCCTGGGCCAGGAAGTACAGCTTCAGGTAGCGACTGACCTTGGAGCTGGGCTGGCTGTTGCCGACCCGGTGCAGGATGATTTCCTTGGCGGCATTGAGCGCGGCCACCACCTTGCCGTTCTGCTTGGCCAGCTCCAGGCGCGTGGCCTCCACGTCGAGGGTGCGCACCGGTTCGAACAGACTGGCCTTGAGCTTGAGGTAGCTGCCCAGCTCGTAGAACAGCTTGGCCAGGCTCTGCTGCACCGGCTGGTTGGAGAACAGTGCCTGCCAGAGTACCGAGAGCGCCCCGTACCACGCGGCACCAGCCACCAGCAGCAGCGGCTCATGCCAGAAATCAGTGACCACGCCGCCGCGCTGGTCAACGCCGATCATGGTGTACACCGACAGGATCAGCGTCGCCGAGGCGATGGCGCCATAGCGTTCGCCAAGGGCACCGAGCATGGTCAGGCCAAAGGCTGCCAGGGCCAGGGAGCCGGCGAAGATCCAGGGGTAGGGGAAGAGCAGCTCGACCGACAGCGCGGCGATGGCGAAGCATACGAGGGTGACGGCCAGCGCACTGAGACGGCCCTGCCAGCCGTCGTCGGTCTCGGCCAGGGCGCTGGCAATGATGCCGAGGAACAACGGGATGAGCAGGCTCATCTCGTTCTGGTACCAGCACCAGGCCATGGTGCCGGTCAGGGCGATGGTCACCCGGATGGCATAGCTGAACTTGTCTTGGCCCCACAAGCGACGCAATGAATGGCGGAACGAGCTCGATGACATAGTGGCCTGCTGGACAGAGTTCGAAGAAGGACCTTGGGTAGCAGGTTGACCGACATCGCTGCGTTGCTCTTCGCGGGCAAGCCCGCTCCTACAGGACCAGCGCAATCCTGTGGGAGCGGGCTTGCCCGCGAAGGGCAGCGCACTCGGTCAAACCTTCCCGGCACAGACCAGCAAGAAGCGTTCCGTGCTGAAAGGATTCTACTCTAAACGAACTGCGCCGCTGCGTTGGCAGAGGCCCACGCCCACTGGAAATTGAACCCGCCCAGGTGGCCGCTGACGTCCAGTACCTCGCCGATGAAGAACAATCCCGGGCTCTTGAGCGATTCCATGGTCTTGGACGACACCTCGCGGGTGTCGACGCCGCCCAGGGTCACTTCCGCGGTGCGGTAGCCCTCGGTACCTGCCGGCACCAGTTGCCAGGCCGCGAGTTGCCCGGCGATCTGGGTCAATTCTGCCGGGGTGTACTGCTTCAGGGGTTTCGAAACGAACCACTGCTCGGCCAGCAGGGTCGCCAGCTTGCGGGTGAACACCTCGCCCAGCACGGTCTTCAGCTCGCTGTTGGGGCGTTCGGCCTGTACGCCTTGCAGCCACTCCAGCGCATCGCGGTCGGGCAACAGGTTGATCTCCAGCGTGTCGCCCGCTTCCCAGTACGAGGAAATCTGCAGAATCGCCGGGCCGCTCAGGCCGCGATGGGTGAACAGCAGGTTTTCGCGAAAACTGGTGCCGTTGCAACTGGCGATGCAGTCCAGCGACGTGCCGGAGAGCTCCGTGCACAATGCCTTGAGCTGGGGCTCGGTAATGGTGAACGGCACCAGCGCGGCGCGGGTCGGCAGCAGGGCGTGGCCGAACTGGCGGGCGATCTGGTAGCCGAAGCCGGTTGCGCCCAGGGTCGGGATCGACAGACCGCCGGTCGCGATCACCAGCGACTGGCAGGCAAATGCTCCGGCACTGGTCTGCAGGCGATAACCGCTGTCGGTCTTCTCGATCCGTTCGATGCTGGTATTCATCCGCAGCTCGGCGCCGGCGTCGTCGCATTCGGCCAGGAGCATGTCGAGGATGTCGCTGGACTTGTTGTCGCAGAACAGCTGGCCGAGCTTCTTCTCGTGGTACGGCACGCCGTGCTTGGCGACCAGCTCGATGAAGTCCCATTGGGTGTAGCGCGCCAGCGCCGACTTGCAGAAGTGCGGGTTCTGCGAGAGGAAATTGGCGGGCTCGGTGTACATGTTGGTGAAGTTGCAGCGCCCGCCGCCGGACATGAGGATTTTCTTGCCCGGTTTGTTGGCATGGTCGAGCAGCAGCACGCGGCGGCCGCGGCGCGCGCTGAGCTGGGCGCACATCAGGCCGGCGGCGCCGGCGCCGAGGATGATCACGTCGGTGGAGTGCACGGTGTTACCTCATGGATTGCCGGGGCCGCTTCGCGGTCCATCGCAGGCAAGCCAGCTCCCACAGGATCCCCAGAGCCTAGGCCGGGTGCATTCACTGTGGGAGCTGGCTTGCCTGCGATGGGCTGCAAAGCAGCCGCAAAATAGTTCAGACGATACGGACCTTCAGGGCTCGCCCCTTGATCTTGCCGCTGTTCAGCCGCTGCATCGCCTGCTTGGCCACGGCCCGCTCGACCGCCACGAAGGCCACGAAATCGAAAATCGCGATCTTGCCCACCTGCTTGCCCGGCAGGCCGGCATCGCCGGTCAGGGCGCCGAGGATGTCGCCCGGACGCAGCTTGTCCTTGCGCCCGGCGGCGATGCACAGGGTGGTCATGGTCGGCAGCAGTGGTTCACCGCCCTTGCTCTTCAGGCTGTCCAACTGCTCCCAGCGCAGCGGGCGCTTCTGCAGGTCTTCGATGGCCTGGGCGCGGTGGCCTTCGGCCGGGGCCACCAGGCTGATCGCCACGCCTTTCTCGCCGGCGCGGCCGGTACGCCCGACGCGGTGCACATGGATCTCGGCATCGCGCGCCAGTTCCACGTTGATCACAAGGTCCAGGCCGTCGATATCCAGGCCGCGGGCGGCGACATCGGTGGCCACCAGCACCGAGCTGCTGCGGTTGGCGAACATCGTCAGCACCTGGTCGCGGTCACGCTGTTCCAGGTCACCGTGCAGGGCCTGGGCGACGATGCCCTTGGCGGTGAGGTGGGCGACCAGGTCCTCGCACTGCTGCTTGGTGAAGCAGAACGCCACGCACGACTGCGGGCGGTAGTGGCCCAGTACGCGGGTAACCGCCTCCAGGCGCTGCTGCGGGTCGATCTCGATGAAACGCTGCTCGATCTGGTTGTCGCTGTGCTGGCTCTCGACCGTGACCTGCTGCGGCTTGCGCATGAAGTCGGCGGCCAGTTGCTCGATGCCGGCCGGGTAGGTGGCCGAGAACAGCAGGGTCTGGCGGCGCGATGGGGTCTTGCCGATGATTGCGGCGATGGCGTCGAAGAAGCCCATGTCGAGCATGCGGTCGGCTTCGTCGAGTACCAGGGTGTTGAGCCCCTTCAGGTCCAGGGTACCCTTGTCCAGGTGCTGCTGGATGCGGCCCGGGGTGCCGACGATGATGTGCGCACCGTGCTCCAGCGAGGCGATCTGCGGGCCCAGCGAGACGCCGCCGCAGAGGGTGAGGATCTTGATGTTGTCCTCGGCGCGGGCCAGGCGGCGCAGTTCCTTGGCGACCTGATCGGCCAGTTCCCGTGTCGGGCACAGCACCAGGGCCTGGCAGCCGAAGAAGCGCGGGTTGATCGGATTGAGCAGGCCGATGCCGAAGGCGGCGGTCTTGCCGCTGCCGGTCTTGGCCTGGGCGATCAGGTCCTGGCCCTTGAGGATGACCGGCAGGCTCTGGGCCTGGATCGGGGTCATCGAGGCATAGCCCAGGGCGTCCAGGTTGGCCAGCATGGCGGCGGACAGCGGCAGGGAGGCGAAAGCGGTGGATTCGGTGGTCACGAGGCGGGCCTGCGGTGCGAAGCGAAAAATGCCGCACAGTCTACCAGCCTCATGGCCATTCGCCCTACGTTTCCACGTGTTCTTCCGGACGACGGGCACGCCTTCCGTCCGTCGGTGACAGTTGCAGGAAGATCGCAGCAGCCAGCATCGCCATCAGGCCGATGGTCAGGAAGGTCAACTGGAACGCGCCCAGCGTGGTTTCCACTCCCTCTGCGCTCCCCGAGGCGGTAAAGCCGCCGAGCAGCGCACCGGCGCAGGCCACGCCCAGGCTCAGGGACAGTTGCGCGACCACCGACAGCAGGCTGTTGCCGCTGCTGGCGCTGGCGTCGTCGAGGTCGATCAGCGTCACCGTGTTCATCGCGGTGAACTGCAGCGAGTTCACCGCGCCCAGCAAGCCCAACTGCATCAGCAGCAGCCAATAGGGCGTCTGTTCGTCGACCAGTCCCAGGCTGGCCAGCAGTACCCCCAGCAACAGCGTGTTGCCGGTGAGGATGATGCGATAGCCGAGGCGCTCGATCAGTGGCCGCGCCACCGACTTGGCGATCATCGCCGCGGCGGCCAGCGGAATCATGCTCATGCCGGCCTGGGCCGGCGAATAGCCCAGCGCCACCTGCAGCAGCAGCGGCACCAGGAAGGGCAGGGCGCCGCTGCCCAGGCGGGCGAACAGGTTGCCGAGGATGCCGATGGCAAAGGTACGCACGCGGAACAGGCTGGGCGAGAACAGCGGCTCCGGGTCACGCCCGGCGCGCAGCCAGTAGGCGGCAAGGCAGGCCATGCCGGCGAACAGCAGCAACATCACCCGCAGGTGTGGCAGGTGCAACTCGCCCAGGCCCTCCATGGCGATGGTGATCAGCACCATCGCGGCGCCGAACAGGATGAATCCGGGTCCATCGAAGGTGGTGCGTTCGCTGCCGCGCAGGTCGGGGATGAACTTCCATACCGCGTAGCACCCCAGCGCGCCGACCGGCAGGTTGAGCAGGAAGATCCAGTGCCAACTGAGGATTTCCACCAGCCAGCCGCCGACAGTTGGGCCCAGCAGCGGGCCCAGCAGGCCGGGGATGGTGATGAAGCTCATGATCCGCACCAGCTCCGAGCGTGGGTAGGCGCGCAGTACCACCAATCGCCCGACCGGCAGCATCAGGGCACCGCCCAGGCCCTGGATGACGCGGGCGATGATCAGAAAGCCCAGGCTGTTGGCCGCCGCGCATAGCAGCGAACCCAGGCTGAACAGCAGGATGGCGCCGAAGAAGATGTGCTTGGTGCCGAAGCGGTCGGCGATCCAGCCCGAAGCCGGAATCAGCAGGGCCACGGTGAGCATGTAGGCGATGATCACGCCCTGCATGCGCAGCGGGTCTTCTGCCAGCGAGCGGGCCATGGCCGGCAGCGCGGTGTTGAGGATGGTGCCGTCGAGCGACTGCATGAAGAAGGCGATGGCCACCACCCAGGGGATCCAGCGGGCGGTGGTAGGGTCGAGCGGGGCGCGTTCGGGCATGGCCTCTATCCTGAAAAGTGCGCAGTTCCCTGTGGAAGCGTCTAAACGGCGCTCCCACAGGGGCGTGGCGTTACAGTGTCAGCGTCAATCCTCTGACCAACGCCCCGGGCAGATGACTCGATCCGGTTTGCCGCTGCCCATAGGTGCTGGTCGACAGGATCAGCTCGCGTTCGCGCGTCAGGTCTTCCAGCTGAGGGCCCAGCAGATTGTAGAGACTGTCGTCGAAGCGCATGGTGCTGACCGGGCCCTGGATCTGGCCGTCTTCCACCCAGAACGTGGCGAAGCGCGTCAGGCCGGTCATGCGCGCTGCCGGCAGGTCTGAATAGTTCAGGTACCAGAGGTTGCTGATGTACAGCCCGGTGCCCAGGCGTGCCAGGATATCCGCCGACGCCAGCTCCCCAGGTGCCAGGCTCAGGGCGCACGGTGCCTCATAGCTGTCGGCGCCGTTGCCCTGCAGGGCGAACTCTGCCGCGCTGCGAGGGCTGACCAGGCGCGCGCTGCCCCGGCCTTCGACGATCAGCGCTACGTCCTCGCGGGGCGAGCCCTCGCTGGAGAACGACGGGCTCAGCGAACCGCTGACCTGCTCCGAGAAGCCAACCCGTGGATCGAGCTGGGCATCACCGGTGTACAGACGTTGCAGTGGGCTGTTGCCGGTGGCCAGGGCCTGGGCCGAGAAGCCTCCCCAGCCGAGCATGCCCGCGATCTCGTCCATGGCCGCTGGCGCCAGGTAGGCGCGGTAGCGGCCAGGCTTGAGGGTGATCGTCGGGCGCCCCAGGTACTCAAGCTGTTCGCGGGCCAGTTGCAGGCGTGTACTGAAGGCCTCGCCGCTCCAGACCTGGCCCGCATAGTTGGCCTTCACCGCCTGGCCGTTGCTGTGGAACAGGCTCCAGTCGAAATTGAAGCTGTTGGCCTGGTGCCAGCCGAAGGCCCCGAACGAGCTGGCGAAACCCCGGCAGATCGGGCCGGCGGCGTAGATGCCGACCAGATCGAGGTTGCCTGCCTGCTGCTCCACCAGTGCCAGTACTTCAGTGAAGTCGGGCAGCGCCGGTTCCTGCACGCTGTGGCTGTGCCAGGCGCTCTCGTCGAGTTTCAGGTAGGGGTCGAGCGGTAGCAGCGGCAAGGTCTGGCGCAGTTGCGCCAGGGCATCTTGCAGGCGCTGGCGATCCAGTTGCGCATCGTCCCCGAGGGTGAACTGCTGTTCGGCCTGACGCCCGTCACGCACCAGACGCAACAGTGCGCTGGCCTGGGCCACTTCGCCGGCCTGGCGCACCTTGGCATGGTTGAAACGCACGAAGCGCGACTGCTCGGCGCTGTAGCCGAGGGTGAACTGCTCGCCGGGGTGCAGCGCCTCGCGCAGGGCACTGACCAATGCCTCGAAGCGTTCTTGATAGGGAATGCTCATCAGGCGTCTCCTCCGAATACGTCGATCTGGCGGAACACGCAGGCCGGCGAGGCATGGCCGACCCGGATGACCTGGTTGGGTTCGCTCTTGCCGCAGTTGGGTGTGCCAAGCACCTGGAAGGTACTGCTATCGCCCACTGCCGACAGGTTGCGCCAGAACTGCGCGGAAATGCCGCGATAATTGGGGTTCTTGACTACACCCTTGAGCTCGCCGTGTTCGATCAGTTGGCCCCATTCGCAGCCGAACTGGAACTTGTTGCGCGCATCGTCGATGGACCAGGAGCGGTTGGTGCGCATCAGGATGCCGTGCTCGATCCCACCGATGAGTTGTTCGAGCGACTGGTCGCCCGGCTCGATGTTGAGGTTGGCCATGCGGTCGATCGGGGCGCGGTTCCAGCCACAGGCGCGGCTGTTGGCCACGCCGTCGAGCCCTGAGCGGAACTGCGACAGGGCGCCGCCCAGCGGGCGCAGTAGCTTGCCCTCGCGGATCAGGAACTGCTTGCTGGCCGCGGTGCCGTCGTCGTCGAAGCTGTAGCTGGCCAGCTCCTCGTCGATGGTAGGGTCGAAGGTCACGTTCAGCAGGGGCGAGCCGTATTGCAACTGCCCGAAATCGCTGGGCTTGACGAAGCTGGTGCCCGCGTAATTGCGCTCGTCGCCAAGAATACGGTCCATCTCCAGCGGATGGCCGATGGACTCGTGGATCTGCAGCATCATCTGGTCGGGCATCAGCAGCAGGTCGCGCGCACCGCTCGGGGTGTTGGGCGCCAGCAGCAGTTGCAGGGCTTCGTCGGCGATACGCCGGGCGGCGCCGACCAGGCCGCAGCGCTGGACGACTTCGAAGCCACCCTGCTGACCAAAGTTCTCCCGGCCCAGGCTGCGGCTCTGGCTGTCGCGCCCATCGCTGGCGGTGACGCCAAGGCCCGGAAAGATGAAGCGCTGCGCGTTGCGCAGCTCGGCGCCGGCCGAGTTCAGGTAAGTCTGCTCGACCAGGGTGATGCCCAGGCTCGCCTGCCAGTCCACCAGACGTTCGTCCTTGGGCACACTGGCCGATTCAGTGGCGAGCAGCTCGAGGCAATCTGCAAGGTTTGGCAACGATTGGTCGAAGTTGGGCGAGATATGGTCGTGGCGCGTGCTCGGCACCGGTTGGTCGCGCAGGTCGAGCAGGTGGTGGCCGGTGATCTGCCGGGCCAGGGCCTCGGCGTGTTCCAGGGCGCGTTGCAGGCCGCTCTGCGACAGGTCGGCGGTGGCGGCGTAGGCCTCGACGCCGTTCAGGCGCACGGTGAGCATAGCGCCTTCGTCCTGGCTGAAGAATGGCGGTTCGGCGACGTTGCGCCGCACCGACAGCGATTGATGCGATTGCTTCACGTGGCGAAGCGAGAACAGTTCGGCCGTGCTGCGCAGCGCTGCGAAGCGCTGGCGCAGCAGGGCGCTGGAATCGAACATGCGGGCACCTCCGGTTCGCGGTGGCTCCCCCTAGAACCACCCCTCTTGCATGCCCAGGCAGGTGTCGTCGCGTGCCTCGAGCAGTGCGAGCTCAGTATGGCAGCCTGGCACTTCCCAAGTCAGGAAATAACGTGCGGCCTGCAACTTGCCACAGTAAAAATCGCGATCGACATCGACTCCCTTCATCAGCCCGAGTTCGGCATGGATGGCCTGCTCCAGCCAGCGCCAGCCGATCACGCAGTGGCCGAACACCTTGAGGTACAGCGCCGAGTTTGCCAGCGCGCCGGCGACCTTGCCCTGGGCCAGGTCGCCGAGCAGTGCCAGGGTCACGGCTTGCAGGCGGTTGACCAGTTGCTCCAGCGGCTGGCGCAGTGCGTCCAGGTTGGGGTGATGGCTGGCGCGCTCGGCAGTGCTGGCGATCAGGCGAATCAGCTGCTTGAGCCCGGCGCCGCCGTTCTGCGCCAGCTTGCGCCCGAGCAGGTCGAGCGACTGGATGCCTTCGGTGCCTTCGTGGATCGGGTTCAAGCGGTTGTCGCGGTAATACTGCTCTACCGGGTATTCGCGGGTGTAGCCGTGGCCACCAAGAATCTGGATCGCCAGTTCGTTGGCCTTGAGACAGAACGTCGAAGGCCAGGACTTGACGATCGGGGTGAGCAGGTCGAGCAGTTCCTGGGCTTGGGCGCGTGCCGCCTCGTCGGGTGCGCTGTGGGTGTCGTCGAACAACCGGGCGGCATACAGGCCCAGGTCGAAGGCACCTTCCACATAGGCCTTCTGCGCCAGCAGCATGCGTCTTACATCGGCGTGTTCGATGATCGGCACTGCTGGGCTGTTGGGGTCCTTGTTGTCCACCTGACGGCCTTGCGGGCGTTGGCGGGCGTAGTCCAGCGAGTACAGGTAGCCGGCGTAGCCGAGCATCACCGCGCCCATGCCGACGCCGATGCGCGCCTCGTTCATCATCTGGAACATGCAGGCCAGACCCTGGTGTGGCTTGCCGACCAGATAGCCGACGCACTGGCCGTTGTCACCGAAATTCAACGCCGTGGAGGTCGTGCCACGCCAGCCCATCTTGTGGAACAGCCCGGCCAGCAGCACGTCGTTGCGGGCGCCGAGGCTGCCGTCGTCGTTGACCAGGTACTTGGGCACGATGAACAGCGAAATGCCTTTCACCCCGGGCGGTGCATCCGGCAGCTTGGCCAGGACCATGTGCACGATGTTCTGCGACAGCTCGTGGTCGCCGCCGGAGATGAAGATCTTGTTGCCCTTGAGCCGATAGCTGCCATCGCCTGCGGCTTCTGCACGGGTGCGGATATCGGCCAGCGAAGAGCCGGCGTGGGGCTCGGTCAGGGCCATGGTGCCGAAGTAGCGACCTTCGATCATCGGCTGCAGGAACAGGCGCTTCTGCTCGTCGCTGCCAAAACTCTCGATCAGGTTGGCCGCGCCCATGGTCAGGAAGGGGTAGGCCGTGGTGCCAGCGTTGGCGGCCTGGAAGTGGGCGAAGCAGGCTTGCGAAACCAGGCTTGGCAACTGCATGCCGCCGACGTCGAAGTCGCGGTTGGCGTTGAGGAAGCCCGCCTCGAGGAAGGCCTCTACCGCAGGCTTGACCTCGGGAATCAGCTCGGCGCGGCCGTCGACATAGCGCGGCTCGTGCTCGTCGCCCTTGCGGTTGTGCGGGGCGAAGTACTTCTCGGCAATCGTGCGAGCCGTACCGAGTGCTGCGTCGAAGGTCTCGCGGTTGTGCTCGGCGAAACGCGGGCGCTGGGTCAGGCCCTCGGCGTCGAGGACTTCGTAGAGTTCGAAGGCGAGGTTGCGGCTGCTGAGGAGTTGCTCGGACATGACGGCATTCCTGGGTTCGAGATGCTGCGAGTCTAGAGCCAGGGATAGTGGCTGCACAGGCTCATGGGTGTGCGTGATGACACTCCAGAAGGCTGAGCGCAGGTGGGCCATCAGTGGCGCTCGCTTGTCGGAATACCTTGCGCTGCTCCACTGGTATTTCTGTCAGGTGTGGCTTGTGCATCGCTGGGGTAGCCTAGGCTCTGTCTGAAATGCATCTGCACTCGCCCATACTGCGTTGAGACGGGGCTCGGAATGCTCATGTACTCCAGTACCGTCGGGCGAGGCCCCCGGGCGTTCCTTACCCTGTTCGCCTTGTCTGGCCTTCGTGCAGACACATTCAGGACAGAGCCTAGGCCTTTGTCGGATCCCCGTTGAGCTCTGATTGGGGGGCTGCTTGCCATTTAGACCCGCACCGGAGCATTGCCCAATGACCAGCCACGCGCCATTAGTCCATTGCCAAACCCCATCGGTATCGGTGTTTGCTCGCAGGCTGAAGGTACGGGAAATCACCTGCCATCGTGATGGGCTTGCGCTTGGGCAGACCACCCTGCTCATCACGCGGCACAGGCACGATCCTCGTGGTTTCCTGGATCGTAGCAGCGACCCGCGTATGGCTGGGCGCAGTCTGGTGAACTTCGCGTTGGCCAACGATTTCGCTGGCAAAGTGCTGCGTGTTCAGAGTGTCGACGCGGGCATTGAAGTTGCCTTGGCTGATATCGATAGTCGGCCTTTGGTGCGTATCAGTGCAATCGCGACAGGTGCAGAAGGGCGTGACGATTACAGCCAGGCGGTGGTACGTCGATCGGTGTACGAGGCTCACGGTCTGGCGGGCCGTTTGTCGAGCATCAGCGATACAGTTGGCGGTGGTGTTCCCCGCATGACCCAGCGCTTTGTCTATGGGGATAGCAGTGCACTGGAGCGGGTGCGAAACCTGGCGGGTCGCTGCATACGCCTTTACGACACTGCTGGCCTTGCCTTGCACGACACCATCGCCATGACGGGGACCACGCTGTCTGTCACCCGACGTCTTCTGGGGCAGGGGGATGAAGTACAGACAGTAGTCGATTGGCAAGGTGAGAGCGTCGATGAATGGGATCGCGCACTTGAGCCGATTGCACAGGCACGCACTACGTGTTCGGTCGTGGACGCAACCGGAACAGTATCGAGCATTGTCGATGCAGCAGGGCACCTGCGGCGTGTCACCTATGACATCGCGGGTCGGCTCCAGGCAAGCTGGCTGAGGCGCAAAGGCGCTCAAGAGTGCGAGATCGTCCGGTCGACGAGTTACCTGGCAGGTGGACATAAGACCCGTGAACTGCATGGTAACGGTGTGTTGAGCACCTATTTCTTTGAGCCACGAACGCAACGCCAGGCTCGGCTACGGATAGAGCGGCCTGCGAGTCATGCCCTGGGTGCGAGACTCCTGCAGGATTTGCAGTATACGTTCGACCCTGTGGGCAATGTGGTGAGCGAACGTGACGAGGCCGACAATAGGCGGTTCTGGCGCAACCAGTTGGCGGAACCGCAGACAACCTACCATTACGACAGCCTTTATCAATTGGTCAGCGCCTGCGGAAGGGAGCAGGTCAATGCGTCATCGCGGTCGGGAGACTACAACACGCCGTCTCCTTCTCCCCATGATGAGACACTCTTTACCTGCTATACCCGCAACTTCACCTATGACGCTGCTGGCAACCTGACACGCGTGGTGCACCGGGTGCCTGCTAGCGATCACTGTCGTGTCGTCGAGATCGCAGTCAGTGACCGCAGCAATCGGGCGGTGCTGGGCATGATGGCGAAGACACCTGCCGAGGTTGAGGCGTTGTTCACGGCCAAGGGTCAGCAGATCTCGCTGTTACCCGGCAATCCCCTGTGCTGGACGCCTCAAGGGGAGTTGCATCAGGTCATCTCCCAGCATCGCGAGGAGGGGCGGGATGACCATGAGCACTACCGTTATGACAGTGCCAGCATGCGAGTCCTGAAAGTCAACACGCAGTGGAGCGCTGCAAGCCAGCACACGCTTCGAGTCACCTATTTACCCGGCCTTGAATTGCGCTGCACTACGCGCGATGCCTCCCTTGAGGAGGAGTTGCAGGTTATTTCGGTCGGTGAGCCCGGTCATGCCCAGGTGCGAATGTTGCACTGGTGCAGCGAGGTGCCTGACGGATTGGAGAACGATCAACTGCGCTACAGCTACGACACGCCACTGGGCAGCGGCATCCTGGAGGTCGACGGCGCGGGCAGACTGATCAGCCATGAAGCGTATTACCCTTTTGGGGGAACCGCATTGTGGGCAGCCCGTAGCGAGCTTGAAGGGAGTTACAAGACCTTGCGTTATTCAGGCAAGGAACGAGATGCGACTGGGCTGTACTACTACGGTTATCGCTACTACCAGCCGTGGGTCGGGCGATGGCTGAGCGCAGACCCGGCGGGGGCGGTGGATGGCCTTAACTTGTATTGCATGGTGCGCAACAATCCGGTGACGCGCAGGGATGCCAACGGATTACACAGTTTTGAGGCGGAGTTCGGGCCTGACTTCGCTGCATTGGACAAGTTGATCGAGTTTCCGGAGATTTTTAAAAATCTGAAGCCTGGTGTTGTACTAAAGGGCAATGTCAGTCACAACACGCAACATCGAAAGAAATTAACGGTGTATTGGATGCGTGAGAGTGAAGCGTATCAACCCACTGAACAGGAAAGGGTCATAGGTCCGTCGGGCAACAGCGAGCAAGAAGCTCTTGGTCCGGCTGCGCAGCTCGCGGAGGATCTAGGGGTGACTGAACAGTTTGCCAAGGACTTTACGCGTGACACGTACACCCTGATAGAGAACGGCGAGGAAACGCCCTTGTTTGTACACAACGTCGAGAAGCATTTCAGCCCGCAGCAGCTAGAAGTTATTTCGATGCTTGCGCATCAAGCACTTGCTGCCGAGATGACCAGCTTACTCTACTCCATCGAGCCTGCCGGCGGGGCGTTCAACGAGGAAGGCCAGGTGCGCGGCATATGGTCAGCGGCCCCGGGCGCGGCCTCCGAATACCAGATTCACAGGGGCACAAGAGGCGAACCGGACGAGGTATCGATCAGCTCAAGACAGATCTTCAGCCTGAAGGATGTGGCGACAGGGGATTTTATAGCCAAGGTTGATGCGATTACCCAGCACACTGTATTTCTGGCCACATCTACCGAGAATGGAACGGTAAATTACAACCTCCAGAAGCAGGTGCCCAGCCTGCAAAAGATAACGCTTTCGCATGTTTTGCCGGAGCAACCGGTGACCAAAAAGTCGCCCGTTTTATCCAGATTCAAATTCTGGAAATCGAAGAAAAAACAATAGGCGGGTTGCCCGCTGCCACCGTTTCGCTGCTGAACCGGTGGGAGCGGGCTTGCCCGCGATGGCGTCAGTACGGTCAGCCGATGGTCATCAGGCTGGCGTTACCCCCCGCAGCGGCGGTGTTCACGCTCACCGCACGCTCGATTACCAACCGCTCCAGCGCGATCTGCTGATCACCGCTGGACAGCCCATGCACGCCCACGATGGCGCCGGCACGCTTGGCGACCTGCTGGCACACCGCGCGCAACTGGTCGGAGTCGCCGTGGTGGATGACCGCGTCGAACGCCACTTCATCCTTGCTCCAGTCGGCCACCAGCTTGATCTTGCCTTGCAGGTCTTTCGGCAGGCGACCGCGCAGGCCCTTGGCCGGCTCGCCGTCGGCCCACACCGCCGAGCTGCCCACTGCCAGCACCGCGGCGAACTGCGCGAGCAGGTCAGCCTCGTTGTCGGCCAGGCACAGCACATGCTCGCGAGGCAGTACGGTGTAGGTGTTGCGCTCGCCGGTCGGACCAGGCAGGACACGGGTGATGCCACTTTGCGACTGTTCGGCGAACTGGTCGCACAGCTCCACCAGCTCGGGCTGGTTGCTCGAAGCCCAGGCCTTGAGCGCCTGCAGCGGCTTGAGCAGCTGGTCGCGCAGGGTGGTGTCGGCCTTGGTCTCACCGTCGGCGCGCTGGAAGTGGCGGGCGATGGCGTCAGCCGGACGGGTCGACAGCAGGCGGTACAGGTACAGCGGGCCACCGGCTTTCGGGCCGGTGCCGGACAGGCCTTCACCACCGAATGGCTGCACGCCGACCACGGCACCGACGATGTTGCGGTTGACATACATGTTGCCGGCGTTGACGTTGTCCACCACCTTGGCGATGGTCTCGTCGATGCGGGTGTGCACACCCAGCGTCAGGCCGTAGCCGGAGGCGTTGATCTGCGCGATCAGCTGGTCGAGGTGCTTGCGGTTGTAGCGCACCACGTGCAGCACTGGGCCGAAGATCTCGCGCTTGAGCTCGTCGAAGCTCTCCAGCTCGATCAGGGTAGGCATGACGAAGGTGCCGCGCTTGCACTCCTCGGATTCGGCGATGGCCACCTGGTAGACGCTGCGTCCTTTCTCGCGCATGGCCTGGATGTGCTTCTCGATGCCTGCCTTGGCTTCAGCGTCGATCACCGGGCCGATGTCCACCGACAGGCGCTCGGGATTGCCCATGCGGTTCTGCGCCATGGCGCCCTTGAGCATCTCGATCACGCGGTCGGCGGAGTCTTCCTGCAGGCACAGCACGCGCAGCGCCGAGCAGCGCTGGCCGGCGCTGTCGAAGGCCGACGACACCACATCGATCACCACCTGTTCGGTCAGCGCCGAGGAGTCGACGATCATCGCGTTCTGCCCGCCGGTTTCGGCGATCAGCGGGATCGGACGACCCTGGGCATCCAGGCGACCGGCGACGTTGCGTTGCAGCAGGCGCGCGACTTCGGTGGAGCCGGTGAACATCACGCCCTTGACCCGCTCGTCGCCGACCAGGCCGGCGCCGACGGTTTCGCCCCGCCCCGGCAGCAGTTGCAGCACGCCTTCAGGGATACCGGCTTCGAGCAACAGGCGCACGGCCTGGGCCGCGACCAGCGGGGTCTGTTCGGCCGGCTTGGCCAGCACCGGGTTACCGGCGGCCAGTGCGGCGGCCACCTGGCCGGTGAAGATCGCCAGGGGGAAGTTCCATGGGCTGATGCACACGACCGGGCCGAGCGGGCGGCAGGCGTCGTTGCTGAAGTCGTTGCGCGCCTGCACTGCGTAGTAGCGCAGGAAGTCCACGGCTTCGCGCACTTCGGCGATGGCGTTGGCGAAGGTCTTGCCAGCCTCGCGGATGAGCAGGCCCATCAGCGGCTGGATCTCGGCTTCCATCAGGTCGGCGGTGCGCTCCAGGATCGCGGCGCGCTCGGCTGGCGGGGTGGCTTGCCAGATGGGCGCGGCATTGAGGGCGCACTGGATGGCGTTGTCGACGTCGGTGACGCTCGCTTCTTGCACATGGCCCACCACATCGCGGTGATCGGCTGGGTTGAGTACTGGCGCGGCAGATTCCTGGCTGGTGGCGCAGGCCAGCAGCGGGGCAGCCTTCCAGTCGTTGTGCGCGGTTGCCAGCATGGCGCAGGACAGCGACGCCAGGCGGTGTTCGTTGGCCATGTCGATGCCGGCCGAGTTGGCGCGCTCGCTGCCATAGAGGTCGCGCGGCAGTGGAATGCGCGGATGCGGCAGGCCGATGCTGCCTTCCTGGGTGGCCATGCGCTCGATGCTCGCGACCGGGTCGGCGACCAGTTCCTGGATGGAGATCGAGTGATCGGCGATGCGGTTGACGAAAGAGGTGTTGGCGCCGTTTTCCAGCAGACGGCGCACCAGGTAGGCCAGCAGGGTTTCGTGGGTGCCGACCGGCGCATAGACACGGCACGGACGGTTCAGCTTGCCATCGGCGATCTTGCCGACGACCTGCTCGTACAGGGGCTCGCCCATGCCGTGCAGGCACTGGAACTCGTACTGGCCTGGATAATAGTTCTGGCCGGCAATATGGTAGATGGCCGACAAGGTGTGGGCGTTGTGCGTGGCGAACTGCGGGTAGATGGCTTCCGGCACCGACAACAGCTTGCGGGCGCAGGCGATGTAGGACACGTCGGTGTAGACCTTGCGGGTGTAGACCGGGTAGCCCTCCAGGCCTTCGACCTGGGCGCGCTTGATCTCGCTGTCCCAGTAGGCGCCCTTGACCAGTCGGATCATCAGGCGGTGACGGCTGCGCTTGGCCAGGTCGATGACCGAGTCGATCACGTACGGGCAGCGCTTCTGGTAGGCCTGGATGACGAAACCGATACCGTTCCAGCCCGACAGCGATGGCTCGAAGCACAGGCGTTCGAGCAGGTCCAGCGACAGCTCCAGACGGTCGGCTTCCTCGGCGTCGATGTTCAGGCCGATGTCGTACTGCTTGGCCAGTTGGGTCAGCGACAGCAGGCGCGGGTACAGCTCTTCCATCACGCGCTCGTATTGCGCGCGGCTGTAGCGCGGGTGCAGCGCCGAGAGCTTGATCGAGATGCCCGGGCCTTCATAGATGCCGCGCCCGTGCGAGGCCTTGCCGATCGAGTGGATCGCCTGCTCGTAGGAGGCCAGGTACTTCTGGGCGTCGTGCTCGGTCAGCGCGGCTTCGCCGAGCATGTCGTAGCTGTAGCGGAAGCCCTTGGATTCGAAGCGGCTGGCGTTGGCCAGGGCTTCGGCGATGGTCTCGCCGGTGACGAACTGCTCGCCCATCAGGCGCATGGCCATGTCGACGCCCTTGCGGATCATCGGCTCGCCACTCTTGCCGATGATGCGGGTGAGCGAGGAAGTCAGGCCGGATTCGTTGTGGGTGGAGACCAGCTTGCCCGTCAGCAGCAGGCCCCAGGTGGCGGCATTGACGAACAGCGATGGGCTGTTGCCCAGGTGTGGCTGCCAGTTGCCCGTGCTGATCTTGTCGCGGATCAGCGCGTCGCGGGTACCTTTGTCGGGGATGCGCAGCAGGGCTTCGGCCAGGCACATCAACGCCACGCCTTCCTGGGACGACAGTGAGAACTCCTGCAGCAGGCCCTGGACGATGCCGGCGCGGCCGCTGGCGCTCTTCTGGTTGCGCAGCTTTTCGGCCAGGCCTGCGGCCATCTTGTTGGTCGCTTCGGCCAGCGGGGCCGGCAGGCGTGCCTGCTCCAGCAGCATCGGCACCACTTCTTGCTCGGGGCGACGGTAGGCTGCGGTGATCGCTGCGCGCAGCACGGACTGCGGCAGAATGCTTTCGGCGAATTCGAGGAAGCACTGGTGGGCGTGGTCGGCCGGGAGTTCGCCGGCGTCGTCACCGAGCTGTGCGGCGTGGCCGTTGATTTCGTTCAGGGTTGCACCACCCTCGAGCTTCTCCAGGTAATTGAAGATCGCTTGCTTGATCAACCAGTGCGGGGTGCGGTCGATGGACTGCGCAGCCGCTTTGAGTCGCTCACGGGTCGGGTCGTCGAGTTTGACCCCAAGGGTGGTCGTCGCCATTTCTTATCCTCGTTATTGCCACGGGCGTGGCTAAGCTGGCGGCAAGATTAGCGCCAGGCACCTCTCGGGTGCAACCGGGTGCAACCCGAATTTTTCATGAAAAAGGTGCAACTCGTCTGGCGTAAGACGCTAAACAACGAAAAGGGTCGTTTTTGCTGCCTGTGCTTATTAAAAGCGTCGTTTTTGCTTCAAAAAGGAGCAAAAAAGGGGTTTTAACTGAAAAGACATTTCCAGGTGCAACTTGCAAATGAAAAATGGTTGCACCCGATTCATGTTGTTGCATAGGATTCGCCGCCTGGGTGCAACCGTCTCACGAAGGTCGGGTGCAAGAGATAACAACAACGCCAGGGCACAACCATGGGCAATCCAATCACGATCACCTTTGTGATCTATATCGCGGCAATGGTGCTGATCGGCTTCGCGGCCTATCGCTCCACCAAGAACCTCTCCGACTACATCCTTGGCGGTCGCAGCCTCGGCAGCGTGGTCACCGCGCTTTCTGCTGGCGCTTCCGACATGAGCGGCTGGCTGCTGATGGGCCTGCCGGGCGCCATCTACATGTCGGGTCTGTCGGAGGCCTGGATCGCCATCGGCCTGACTGTCGGTGCCTACCTGAACTGGCTGTTCGTCGCCGGCCGTCTGCGGGTGCAGACCGAGCACAACGGTGATGCGCTGACGCTGCCCGACTACTTCGCCAGCCGTTTCGAAGACAACAGTGGCCTGCTGCGGGTGATCTCGGCCATCGTGATCCTGGTGTTCTTCACCATCTACTGCGCCTCGGGCATCGTTGCCGGCGCGCGTCTGTTCGAAAGCACCTTCGGCATGTCCTACGAGACGGCGCTGTGGGCAGGTGCTGCGGCGACCATCGCCTACACCTTCGTCGGTGGTTTCCTGGCGGTGAGCTGGACCGACACCGTGCAGGCGTCGCTGATGATCTTCGCGTTGATCCTCACCCCGATCATCGTGCTGATCTCCACCGGCGGCTTCGACACCACGATGCTGGCGATCGAAGCGCAGAACGCGGCGAACTTCGACATGTTCCGCGGCGCCACCTTCATCGGCATCATCTCGCTGATGGGTTGGGGCCTGGGCTACTTCGGCCAGCCGCACATCCTGGCGCGTTTCATGGCAGCCGACTCGGTGAAGTCGATCGCCAACGCACGCCGCATCTCCATGACCTGGATGATCCTCTGCCTGGCCGGCACTTGCGCCGTGGGCTTCTTCGGCATCGCCTACTTCTCGGCCAACCCCGATCTGGCCGGCCCGGTCACCGAGAACCACGAGCGTGTGTTCATCGAGCTGGCGAAGATCCTGTTCAATCCGTGGGTCGCCGGTGTGCTGCTGTCGGCCATCCTGGCGGCGGTCATGAGCACCCTGAGCTGCCAGTTGCTGGTGTGCTCGAGTGCGCTGACCGAGGACTTCTACAAGGCTTTCCTGCGCAAGGGTGCTTCGCAGACCGAGCTGGTCTGGGTCGGTCGAATGATGGTGCTGGCCGTGGCACTGATCGCCATCGCCCTGGCGGCGAACCCTGACAACCGTGTGCTGGGCCTGGTGGCTTACGCATGGGCGGGCTTCGGTGCTGCGTTCGGGCCGGTGGTGCTGCTGTCGGTATTGTGGAAGGGCATGACCCGCAACGGTGCCCTGGCGGGGATCGTGGTGGGTGCACTGACCGTGATCCTGTGGAAGAACTACGTCGGGCTTGGCCTGTACGAAATCATCCCGGGCTTCCTGTTCGCCACCATCGCCATCATCGTGGTGAGCAAGCTGGGGCGTCCTAGCGGCAGCATGGTTTCGCGGTTTGAAACGGCTGATGCTGCGTATCACGCAGACAAGTAACACCTGCTGATCCGCCGACGGCTGCTTCGCGGGCGGGCCCGCTCCTGTGGGGGCGGGCCTGCCCGCGAATGGTCCTTGTGCCGATCGACGGCCAGGCCTGACTCCGCCCGCAAGGCAAGGTAAACTTGCCGCCCCCGCAGGAGTTGCCATGAACTATCGTCACGCCTTCCACGCCGGCAATCATGCCGACGTCCTCAAGCACATCGTGCTGACCCGCCTCATCGCCTTGATGTCGCGCAAGGAACAGCCGTTCGCCTATATCGACACCCACGCCGGCCTGGGTCTGTACGACCTGCAAGGCGACCAGGCCACGCGTACCGGTGAATATCTCGAAGGCGTTGCCCGCCTGTGGAATCGTGAAGACCTGCCGGCTGCCACCGCTGACTACTTGCGCATCATCAAGCGCCTCAACGCCGATGGCGAGTTGCGCTACTACCCCGGCTCACCTGAGTTGGCACGGCGCCTGATGCGCCAGCAGGATCGCGCACTGCTCAACGAGAAACACCCAGAAGACGGGCCTTTGCTCAAGGAAAACATGAAGAAGGATCCGCGGGTCACCGTGCACCTGGGCGAGGGCTGGCATGTGCCGCGCGCGCTGCTGCCGGTGCAGGAAAAGCGCGCGATCATGCTGATCGACCCGCCCTTCGAGCAGGCCGACGAACTCAAGCGCTGCACCGTGGCGATGAAGGAGGCGATCGGTCGCATGCGCCAGACCGTCGCGGCCATCTGGTATCCGATCAAGGACCAGCGCTCGCTGACCCGTTTCTACCAGGACCTGACCAGCACCGGCGCGCCCAAGCTGCTGCGCGTCGAACTCTATGTGCATCACCAGGACAGCCCGCAGGGGCTGAACGGCTCGGGCCTCGCCATCGCCAACCCGCCATGGGGGCTGGAGGAGGAGCTCAAGGAGCTGCTGCCCTGGCTGGCCAGGGAGCTGGCACAGACGGCGGGCAGCTTCCGCATGGACTGGCTGATCGCCGAATAACCCCGCTCCCACAAGGGGCAGTGTGTCCCTGATCTTTGCGTTATAATCCCGCCCTTTAGCCGCCAGCCGCCCACGAGGCCGCTGGCGCATCTCTACCGAATGAAGAGGCTAGTCCCTTGGCATTGACGATTCTTGGCCTGTCCGGCGCCCTTAGCCATGACCCTTCCGCGGCCTTGTACATCGACGGCAAGCTGGTTGCCGCTGCAGAAGAAGAGCGCTTCGTGCGTGACAAGCATGCGAAGAACCGCATGCCCTACGAATCGGCGAAGTTCTGCCTGGAGCAGGCCGGTATCAAACCGTCCGACGTTGATGTGGTGGCCATTCCGTTCGCCCCCATCAGCCTGTTCGGCAAGGCCCGCTGGCACTACGCCAAGCGCTACTGGTACGCCCCGGACCGCGCCCTCGATGCGATCCTGATGGGCAACCGCCGCTACAAGCGCTACCGCAAGAAGATCGTCTGGTGCCTGGAGCAACTGGGCTTCGACCCGAAAAAGGTCAAGATCGAACCGGTCGAGCACCACCTGGCCCACGCCTCCAGCGCTTATCACTGCTCGGGCTTCAAGGAAAAGACCGCGATCCTGGGCATCGACGGCAAGGGCGAGTACGCCACCACCTTCTTCGGCTACGGCGAAAACGGCAAGATCCACAAGATCAAGGAGTTCTTCGACCCGGATTCGCTGGGCGGCCTGTACGGCGCGATCACCGAGTTCCTGGGCTTCGAGATGCTCGATGGCGAATTCAAGGTCATGGGCATGGCCCCGTATGGCGACGCCAGCAAGTACGATTTCTCCCGTCTGGCCAGCTTCGAGAACGGCGAACTGGTGATCAACACCGAGTACGCCAACGTTATCGGCCTGCGTCGCTATAAAGAGAAGGGCAAGGGCTTCTACTTCTCGCCCAAGCTGATCGAATGGCTGGGCCCCAAGCGCGAAGGCGATATCGCCGACGAGCCGTACATCCATTACGCGGCCAGCATGCAGGCGCTGTTCGAGAAGCTCGCCCTGCAGATGATCGACCATTACCTGGGCGACATCCTCAAAGAGACCGGCAAGCTGGCCTTCGCCGGTGGCTGTGCGCTGAACGTCAAGCTGAACCAGAAGATCATCGCCCGCCCCGACCTCAAGGAGCTGTTCGTCCAGCCGGCCTCCGGCGACGCCGGTACCGCGGTCGGTGCGGCGGCCTACGTGTCCCACGCCCGTGGCGTGCCGGTCGAGAAGATGGAGCACGTCTACCTCGGCCCGGCGTATTCCAACGAGGACGTGATCGCCGCCTGTGCCCGCCATCCGAATGCGCCGAAGTGGCGCAAGCTCAACGACATGCCGCAGCGCATCGCCAAGATCATGGTCGACGGCAATCCGGTGGCCTGGTTCCAGGGCCGCATGGAGTTCGGCCCGCGTGCACTGGGTGGTCGTTCGATCATCGGCTGCCCGAGCGTGCCGAACGTCGCCGATCGTATCAACGAGCAGATCAAGTTCCGCGAGCGCTGGAGACCATTCTGCCCGTCGATGCTCGACACCGTTGCACCGCAGATGATCAAGATCGACCATCCCGCGCCGTTCATGACCTTCACTTTCGAAGTGGCCGAAGAGTGGAAGACCCGTGTGCCGGAAGTGGTGCACGAGGATGGCACCTCGCGTGCCCAGGTGCTCAAGCGTGAGTACAACCCGCGCTACTACGACATGATGAAGGCGCTCGAGGAGCTGACCGGCAACGGCGTGTCGCTGAACACTTCGCTCAATCGCCGTGGCGAGCCGATGATCTGCTCGCCTACCGACGCGCTGAACATGTTCTACGGTTCGGATCTGCAATACCTGATCATGGAAGACATCCTGGTGGTCAAGGACGGCGCGGCCGCGTATGACCAGCCGCTCTGACCTGCGTGTCCTGCAGTTCTGCCATGGCTACGACGGGCCGTTCCTCGACTGCGCCCGTCAGTACGCCAGCCTGTTCGAGGGGCGTGGCTACAAGGTCACCACGGTCTTCCTTACCGGCAAGGCCAACGCGCAGGTGGCTGCAGGCTGTGCATCCGACGAAGTGCTGTTTCTCGAGTTCAGCTCCAAGGCCGTACGCGGCCTGAAGCTGGGCGCGATCCGCGCGCTGCGCAAGATCGCGGCCGAGCGCCGTTTCAGCTTCTGCATCGCCCACCGCTTCAAGCCGATCTACGTCGCGCTGCTGGGTACCGGCTTGCCGGTGATCGGCGTGCATCATGCCTTCGGCGATTACCAGCGCAAGGGGCGTCGCCTGTTCGCCAACCTGTTTCGCAAGCGCTTGAGCCTGCTGGGTGTATCCGACGCGGTGCGTGACGATATGCGCCGCTGTCTGGCGCAGTGGCCGCACGAACGCATCCAGACCCTGTACAACCGTATCGACGTCGAGGCGCTGCAGGCCAGTCTCGTGCCGCGCGACGAGGCGCGGCGTGCCCTGGGGCTCGATGCACAGGCGTGGATCGTCGGCAACGTCGGCCGTCTGCACCCGGACAAGGACCAGGCGACCCTGCTGCGCGGTTTCGCCGAGGCGTTGCCGGGCCTGCCGGCCAATGCGCGTCTGGTGGTGCTGGGCAAGGGGCGGCTGGAAGACGCGCTCAAGGCCCAGGCAGCCGAACTGGGGATTGCCGACCGTGTCGACTTCCTTGGCCAGGTGCCGGATGCCCGTCGCTATTTCCAGGCGTTCGATGTGTTTGCCCTGAGCTCTGACCACGAACCCTTCGGCATGGTCCTGCTGGAGGCGATGGTCGCTGGCGTGCCGTTGTTGGCCACGGCCTGTGGCGGTGCGCGCGAGGTAGTCGAAGGGGTAGGTGTGCTTTTCCCGCTGGGCGACGTTGGGCAACTGGCGCAGGGGCTGAAGCACATGGCCGGGCTGAGCGACGATCAGCGTCGCGAATGCGCGCAACTGATGCTGCAGCGTCTGCGCGAGCGATTTTCCGACGCAGCCGTGCGCCAGGCGTTCTGGCAATTACCACAGGTGCGTGCACTGGAGGCTCGCAACTGATGCTCAATCATCTGAAGGCCTGGCGCGAACGCGGCTGGGCCGTTATCGATGCGAACGAGTATGCGCACACCTGGCAGCGATTCGGCGGCAGTGTCGCCACTCATCCGTTGGTGGTCGAGCAACTGGCTGAACTTGCACAGATTCCGGTGCGCTACCTGGGCTGGCGCCAAGGCGGCGAGCTCGTGGCGGCAGTCCCTACCTGGGGGCGGCACCTGGCGTTGTCCAAGGATGTTCTCAAGCGTCATGGCAAGAAGGGGCTGTTCGACCTGGGCAATGCCGAGCTCATCCTGCCTGCAGCGGTTGATGCTGCTGCGCCCTTGCGCCACGCCGGGCGCTACCTGTCGGAGCTCAATCACGGGCGCTTCGAGGGCTTGAAACCCCAGGCCGAGCAATTGGCCATGGCGCGCCCGCATGAAGATCTGTCGAAGAAGTTTCGCTACAACCAGCGCCGCGAACTGCGCCTGCTGGAGGAGGCCGGTGGCGTGGTGCGTCCGATCACCGACTTCAGTGGTGCCGAGATCGCCGCGATGTACTGCGACCTGTTCCAGCGCCGCTGGAGCTTCCCCGCGACCGGCGCTGCGCGTATGGATGAGGTGGTCGAGCGCTTGCGCGAGCTGCTGATCGGCTCGGTGCTGTTTCTCGAGGACAAGCCGATTGCCATCCAGCTGATTTACCGGGTCGAGTCGCCTGAATGGATCAGCGTCGAGTATGTCAACGGTGGTGTTGACCCTGAGACCAAGGCGTTCAGCCCCGGCAGCGTGCTGAGCTTCCTCAATACCCAGGCCGCCTGGGAAGACGCCAACGCCCGTGGCAAGGCCCTGCGTTTCTCATTTGGCCGGGCCGACCGTGAGTACAAGGACCGTTGGTGCAACCCGGTTCCGGTGTACCAGGCATGAGTCGCAAGCAGCAATTGCTCAAGCGCCACCGGCGCAACAAGCGCCTCGGGCTGGTGATCGGGTTGTTGCTGCTGATCGCATTGGGAGCGCTGAGCTGGTGGTGGCTGCCACTGTGGCTGCTGCCGCTGGTCTGGGCGGCCCACGAGGCCTGGTTCGCCGACCATCTGTTCTACGCGCCCGGCGAAGATTATGCCTTCGACTTCGGCGAGCACAGCCGTGTCGAGGCCGTCGGCATTCAAGACGGCGTGCTGAAGAGCGCTGCATCGTTCAGCGATGATGACACGCTGATCCTCGAGGTTCGTGTGAAGTCTGGATGGCTTGGTCGCTTTCTCGATCCTCGGGTCGAGCTGGTCGCGGACGCCATGCATGACAGCCAGACCTTCGAGCGCGGCGTCGATGGTGTGCGTTTTCTCAACCTGACCGGCCTTGGCGCTGCACTGCGCGATGGGCGACTGCGCCTGCTCGGGCGCCACTGCCGACTGCTGGGCGAGCCGCGCCTGTGGATAACCCCGGCTGTGGAGTTGCGCCGCCGTCGGGTCATGGTGATCGCGCCCCATGCTGACGATGCAGAGCTGGCGGCTTATGGGCTCTACAGCAAGGCCGACGAGGCCTGGGTGGTCACACTGACCGCTGGCGAGATCGAGGCCGAGCACTACCAACAGATGGGTCTGGCCAAGGCCGAGGCGGCGCAGCTCAAAGGGCGCCTGCGCGCCTGGGACAGTATTGCCGTGCCACGTTGGGCCGGGGTGCCGGAGGCCCGTTGCGTGCAGTTGGGCTATTTCTGTCTGCAATTGCCTGCCATGCAGGCTGCGCCCGATCAGCCTGCGGCCTCGCGTGAGGCGGAGATGACCGATATCCGGCCGTTCCGTCGTTTCAATCCGTTTCCACTGCCGGGCGATGCCGATGGTGCGCCGACCTGGAACAACCTGCTGGCCGACTTGCGTGTGCTGCTGCAGATGGCCCGCCCAGAGATTCTGGTCATGCCGCACCCGCAGCTCGATCCACACCCGGATCATCTCTGTGCCCAAGCGGCTGTGCTCGAAGCCCTGCAGGGGTTGGACTGGCAGCCGCAGACCTTGTTGTGCTACGCTAACCACCTGCACGACAACGACCGCTGGCCCATGGGTGACAGCGGTGATGGCATTGCCCTGCCGCCGCAACTCGAAGCTGGCCAGCCCTGGGCGCCCTGCAGCCTGGTGCTGGACGTGCCGACCCAGCGCGACAAGGCCATGGCGCTGGGCATGATGCACGACCTGCAGCCTCCGGCGCCGTTCAAGCGTCGCCTGCGGCGTCTGTTGCAGCGCTGGCTGGCCGGGCGTCGACCGTCGCCTTACGGGGAGAACGAATTCTTCCGCAAGGCGGTGCGTCGACATGAACTGTTCTGGCGCCGCGAGCAGTGAGTGCCCGATGATTGACCGCGATGGCGTCACGCCCCCAAGGAATGCAATGAAAGTCCTATTTCTGGTGCAGAAGGAACAACGGGCCATCCTCGATCGCCTGTACGACGGCGTTGCGGCCAACTGCGAGTGCGACTTGCGCTGGTTGTCGAGCGACGACCAGCGCAACCTGCGGCGCTACTTCAAGCGTGAAGTGGACGTCGAGCGCTATGACCGTATCGTCTTTTTCCTGCGCTTCAAGCAGGAGATCCGCCAGGTCGGCTTCATTCGCACGATCCCTAATCTGGTGATACTCGAGCACGATGCCTACCAGAACTACATTCCCTGCAAATACACCGGCAAGTTCAGCGCGCACTACCGCAAACTGCCTTGGGCGCGAGTGATCAGCTCTGGCTACATGGTCAGCGAGCGCCTGCGCCAGGAAGGTTTCGATGCGGTGTTCGTGCCCAAGGGCTATGACCAGCAATTGCTGACCGACCAGGGGCGTGAGCGTGATATCGAACTGGCCTTTGTCGGCAGCACCAAGAGCGTCGCCTATAGCGGCCGCAAGGCGTTGCTCGATGAACTGGGGCAGGTGGAAAACCTGGTGGTGACTCGTACCAAGTCCGGTGAAGACTACTGCAACACGCTCAACCGTATTCGCTTCTTCGTCAGTGCCGACGTTGGCATGGGCGAGTACATGATCAAGAACTTCGAGGCCATGGCCTGTGGCTGCGTGCTGCTGGCTTTCGACCAGGGCGAGGCGGAAAACCGTGCGTTGGGTCTTGAGGACATGCACAACGTGGTGCTGTACGACAGCATCCCGGTGCTGCAGGAGAAGTTGCGGACATTACGCGCCGATCCGGCGCTCGCCGAACGCATCGCCGCCAATGGCCGCGAACTGGCGGTTTCTGGCTTTAGTTTTGCCCAGGTCGGGCGTAGCATCGTCGACCACATGATGCCCCCCTCAGACCACGAGCGCCGCTTAGTGCGTGGCAGCGTCTGCGTCTGAAACTGGGGCTTTGAACCACATCAAGCTGTCCATCGGACGGATTGGAAATGGCCGCAAGGCGGAGGGAGCCCAGTGCGCTTCTCGGAAAACAGTGACATCACGCTGGTGGTAACCAGCTGCGGGCGTTTCGACCTGCTCAAGGCGACGCTGGAAAGCTTCGACCGCTACAACACCGCGTCGATCCGTGAGGTGTTCATCACCGAAGACTCGGGAGACGATGCGGTTCACGCTGCCGTCCCCGAGCATTGGAAGGCCCACTGCAAGGTGTTCGTCAACCGGCCCAAGCTGGGGCAACTGGCGTCGATCGACCTGGCCTACAGCCACGTCAAGACACCCTACATCTTCCATTGCGAGGATGACTGGAGCTTCTATCGCCAGCACTTTGTCGAGGACTCCCGGCTGATCCTCGAGGCCAGCCCGCAGATCCTGCAGGTATGGCTGCGCAGCCATGCTCACGACCTGGCGATCCATAGCCCCTACATTCGCCTGGGCGATCGGCAGGTCATCGCCCAGGTGCCGTGTTACCCGCTGCTCTCGGAAAAAGCCGATTGGCAAGCGTTTTCGCTTAACCCAGGATTGCGTCGCTTGAGCGATTACCAGACCTGCGCACCATTTGCTGCCTATTCTGGAGAGAAGGCGCTGTCGCGTCGTTATGCCGAGCTAGGCCTGACCGCCGTCACGCTCGAGGGCGATGCGGTGCTGCATACTGGTTTCGGTAGCCATGTGACCTTGCCCGAGGAAGTCCAGCGCAAGGCCAAGCGGCGCCAGCGCGACCGGATCAAGCTGGTGGCTGCGCTCGTTGTAGGAACATTAGTCGGTATTGGAATCGGCTTTCTTGCTCATTGAATCGGTTGACCTGGCGGTCGGCCTGCCGGGTATGAGGGAGCTCTACCGATGAATGTTGTCAATGTGATGTGGTCGGGAGGTGCCCCGTACATGTCGGTTCACAAGGTGCACCGCCAGATGCTGTGTCATGTTGCAGAAGGGGCAGAGATCACCAACTGGCTGCTGCTGGGCGATGGCCTGTGCTGCGGCGAGGGCACTACCCGAGAGTGGCACATGCCGCCTCGCACCCTCAAAGGCCGAAGTTTCTGGCGCTGGCTGACACCTGTGTTTCGGCACCGCTTGTACAAGGCACTGCAGCAGACCCGACCTGACGTCTTGCTGCTCGACGGCATGGGCGTTGCGCGCCTTGTGCTGCCGTTGATGCGACATTTCCCGGAAGCACGAGTGACCGTGCTCTTTCATGGCTCGACCCGCTTGCGCGGCAGCGACATTCGCTTGCTGCGCGCGGTTGAGGCGCGGCGCCTGATCATCGCTGCAGTTTCCCGCACCCTCGCCCAGGCACTGGAACAGGCTCTCGGTCGTTCTGTCGAAACGCTGCGTGTTGCACTGGATCCCCAGGTGTTCGGTGCGGCGCTCTTCGAGCGTGACCACGCCAGGCGGTTGCTTGCCATTGTTCAGCGTCCAGGGCCTGTATTCGGCGCGGTAGGTCGGCTGGTGGAGAGCAAAGGCTTCGAGATGCTGATCGAAGCCTTTGCCCAGGTGCACCGGCAGCAACCGGACGCCCGCATGGTAATCCTCGGCGACGGCGAGCTGCGAGCGCGCCTCAATGCCCGCATCCAGGCGCTCGGTCTGGGCGATAGTGTGCAGCTATGTGGTTACCGTCCCGATTTATCGCAACTCTATCGTGCCTTCGACTGGCTGTTGGTGCCTTCGCGCTCCGAGGGGTTGGGGATGGTATTGCAGGAGGCTGTGCTGGCCGATGTGCCGGTGCTATGCAGCGACCTGCCGGTGTTCCGCGAGCAGTTGGGACAGGCCGGACGCTACCTGCCGGTAGGGGACCAGGCTGCCTGGGCGCGCGCCATCGGGGAGTGCAACACACTCAGCGTCAAGGAGACGGCTGCCAGGCAGCGTGATGCGTTGTCCCCGGAGCAGGCTTGGCGAACATTCAGCCAGGGCTCGCGGGCGTTGTTGCGGGGCTGAGGATCAGCGCTCCAGCAGCGCCGATTTCAGTTCAGTGAGCGGGAAGTGATTGCCGAGTCGCTCCCGCTCGATGTAGTTCGCCAGATGCTGCACGTTGCGCCGAACCATGCGCGCCGACAGCGGAGGACGCAGGAAGCGCATGTCGGCAACATCAATGAGGCCCAGCTGTTGCTCGGGGGTAACCACGACGTTGCCCAGGTGCAATGAGCGGAAGTAGATCCCTGAACGATGAAGGTGTCGGATCAGTGCGATCAGTGCAGGCAGGTAGTCATTCCAGCTGAACCCCGGCAGGCGCGAACGCTGCAGCAGGGTTTCACCCGGCAGCGGGCGGTAGAGCACCGCGGTGCGCCCCGGCAGGTCCAGTTTGTGATGGCTGATCACTTCCAGAGTGGGGATGCCCAGTTGCACCAGGCGCGCTGCGTTGTCGATGAAGCGCTGGGAGTAGGGGCGCAGCAGCGCAGATGAAATCAGACGTTTACGACGAAAAACCTTGAGGATATTGCCATCCTCGAGCAGGTAGACTTTGGCGCCGTGACTGTCGGCCTCCAGAACCCTGGCGCCGAGTGTCAGCTGATCGAAGTCGGGCTGGGAGAGTCGGGAGCATTGCATGGATGGGTGCCTTGTCTTCTGCAAGCAAAATGACTGGCAATAATGCCGAAAATAATGCGGTTGCACCATGACGGTGTCATTGGACTGATCGGGGGAAGGAATGTTGTATGAAAAATCGTTGGGCCCAGGCCTGGCTGGGATTCGGTTTCGTTTGGTTCCTGGCGGCGATCGCCCTGGCGCCGAGCAACAAGCTCTACCAGCAAGGCCTCATCCTGTTCCTCTGGCTACCGACCCTGGTATTCGCCTGGTCCGCCCGACAACTTTTCGTGAGCGGGTGGCGCCGTCAGCCGGCACTCTGGACGGCGATCGCACTGTTGTTGGTCTGGGGGGCGTTGAGCCTGGCGTGGTCATCCACCGAAGAGGGCGGGCGCGAGGGCAAGCGGCTGGTCTATATCCTGCTGTTCCTTATGGCTTTCCCGTTGCTGGCGCAGCTCGGCGCCTACCGTGTGCGTGTGTTGTTGCGTGTCGGTGGAATCTTGATGGCGATTGCTGCACTGATTTCGATCTATCGCTTCTATCACGTGGTTGGTTACCCGCTGGTTGCGCGTCTTGAAGGAATTGGTGAAATCAGCCATCCGATCCTGGGTGCCTATGTCGTCGGTGTCATGGCCGTGGCGATGCTTCACGATTGTCCGCGCAACCGGCTCGTGCAGTTGGGTTGGGTGCTGGGCCTGGCCTGCCTGGGGGCTTTCATTGTCTTTTGCCAGAGCCGCGGCGCGGCCGTGGCCTTGTTGTTCACTGTGCTGTTGGCGCCATTCTGGATGCGTGATCGGCTCAGCAAGCTGATCTCTGTGTCGTCGCTGCTGATCACTGCAGTCGCGATATTCCTGTTCCTGGACCTGATCATGCAGCGGGGTTCCTCTTATCGGCCCGAGATATTCCAGTCCTCGATTCAGATGATCGAACAGCACCCATGGACCGGCCTGGGGCTTGGCGCGTTCTACCGCGTGGAGGCACTGGGGATCCAGTTCGACCATACCCACAATATGCTCACTCATGTTGCCGTCGAACTGGGGCTGCCCGGTATGCTGTTGTGGATAGCAGTATGGCTGTTCGCGCTGCGCGAGATCCTGCGTGCCCGCGAGACGATGTTGGGCAAGCTGGCGCTGGCAGTTTGGGTGTTTTCAACCGTGGCCATGCAACTCGATGCCGCAAGCCTCACCGGTACCCCCCGCGCGGAGTGGTTCATCAGCTGGTTGCCGGTCGGCCTGGCGATGATGTTGCCGTGGGTGCATGCCGAGCGAAAAGCCTGTGGTAAAATTTCCGGTTCAACCTGAACAGCGAGCTCGATGATGGCCGAAACACCGCGACCGGCGGACAACCCCACCAGCCTGAAGATCTATTTCAGGCTGCTGGGCTATGTGAAACCCTACATCGGCATTTTCCTGCTGAGCATTATCGGTTTCGTGATCTTTGCCTCGACCCAGCCGATGCTGGCGGGGATCCTCAAGTACTTCGTCGATGGCCTGAGCAATCCGCAAGCGGTGTTGTTCCCCGACGTCCCCTACCTGCGCGACCTGCAATTGCTGCAGGCGGTGCCGTTGCTGATCATCCTGATCGCTGCCTGGCAAGGGCTCGGGTCGTTCCTCGGTAACTACTATCTGGCCAAGGTGTCTCTCTGCCTGGTCCACGACCTGCGCCTGGAGCTGTTCAACAAGTTGCTGGTGCTGCCCAACCGCTACTTCGACAGCCATAACTCCGGGCACCTGATCTCGCGCATCACCTTCAACGTCACCATGGTCACCGGTGCCGCCACCGACGCGATCAAGGTAGTGATCCGTGAAGGCCTGACCGTGGTGTTCCTGTTCATCTACCTGATGTGGATGAACTGGAAGCTCACCCTGGTGATGGTTGCCATCCTGCCGGTCATTGCAGTGATGGTGAGTACTGCCAGCAAGAAATTCCGCAAGCAGAGCAAGAAGATCCAGGTGGCCATGGGGGACGTCACCCACGTGGCCTCCGAAACCATCCAGGGCTACCGTGTGGTGCGCAGCTTCGGCGGCGAAGCCTACGAAGAGCGTCGATTCCGAAATGCCAGCCAGAGCAACACCGACAAGCAGCTGCGCATGAACAAGACCGGCGCCCTCTACACCCCGGCCCTGCAACTGGTGATCTACAGCGCCATGGCCGCGCTGATGTTCCTGGTGCTGTTCCTGCGTGGTGATGCCTCGGCTGGCGACCTGGTCGCCTACATCACGGCGGCTGGCTTGTTGCCCAAGCCGATTCGCCAGCTTTCGGAGGTCAGCTCGACCATTCAGAAGGGCCTGGCCGGCGCCGAGAGCATCTTCGAGCAGCTCGACGAGAAGCCCGAGGTGGACGGCGGTACCGTGGAGAAGGAGCGTGTCGAGGGCCGTCTGGAGGTGCGCAACCTGAGCTTCACCTATCCAGGCACCGAGCGTCAGGTGCTGACCGACATCAGCTTCGTCGCCGAGCCCGGGCAGATGATCGCCCTGGTGGGGCGTTCTGGCAGCGGCAAGTCGACGCTGGCGGCGCTGATCCCGCGTTTCTACCACCACAACAAGGGCGAGATCCTGCTCGATGGTGTGGAAATCGAGGATTATCGCCTACGTAACCTGCGCCGGCATGTGGCCCAGGTGACCCAGCATGTCACCCTGTTCAACGACACCGTGGCCAACAATATCGCCTATGGCGACCTGGCCGGTGCGCCGCGCGAGGCCATCGAGGCTGCCGCGGCCGACGCTTACGCCAAGGAGTTCGTCGACCAACTGCCCAAGGGCTTCGACACCGAGGTCGGCGAGAATGGTGTGCTGCTGTCCGGTGGCCAGCGCCAGCGCCTGGCAATCGCCCGTGCGCTGTTGAAGAACGCTCCCCTGCTGATTCTCGACGAGGCGACCTCGGCACTGGATACCGAGTCCGAGCGGCATATCCAGGCGGCGCTCGACCATGTGATGGAGGGGCGCACCACCCTGGTGATCGCGCACCGCCTGTCGACCATCGAGAAGGCCGACCTGATCCTGGTCATGGACCAGGGGCGGCTGGTCGAGCGTGGTACCCATGCCGAACTGCTTGAGGCTAATGGCCATTATGCCCGCCTGCATGCCATGGGACTCGATGAGCCGGACAAGGCCGATATCACCTGAAACCCTCATGAATCGGGGCGTGTGTGCCCCGATTGTCACTGGAATTGTCCCCGCCGCAGTTGGCGTTAAAGCCGCCGGCTGCCGTGTGCTAATATCCTGCCCCTGTTCATTTTTCCATATGGGTTGCCCATGAAGTTGTCCATGCCGCGTTTCGATCAAGCCCCGGTACTGGTGGTCGGCGATGTGATGCTCGACCGCTACTGGCATGGCGGTACATCGCGTATCTCGCCGGAAGCGCCGGTACCGGTGGTCAAGGTCGACCAGATCGAGGATCGGCCCGGCGGTGCGGCCAACGTTGCCTTGAACATCGCAGCGCTTGGCGCCCCGGCTTCGCTGGTGGGCGTCACCGGCCAGGACGAAGCGGCCGACAGCCTGGCCAACAGCCTGCAGGCCGCTGGTGTGCGCTCGGTGTTCCAGCGCATTGCGCACCAGCCCACCATCGTCAAGCTGCGGGTCATGAGCCGCCACCAGCAATTGCTGCGCATCGACTTCGAAGAGCCCTTCGCCACCGACCCACTGTCGCTGGGTGCCGAGGTCGATGCACTGCTCGAAGGCGTCAAGGTGCTGGTGCTGTCGGACTACGGCAAGGGCGCACTGAAGAATCACCAGTCGCTGATCCAGGCTGCTCGCAGCAAGGGCATCCCGGTACTGGCCGACCCCAAGGGCAAGGATTTTTCCATCTATCGCGGTGCCAGCCTGATCACCCCCAACCTCAGCGAGTTCGAGACCATCGTCGGGCGTTGCGCCGATGAAGCCGATCTGGTCGCCAAGGGTTTGCAATTGCTCGAAGATCTTGACCTCGGCGCGGTGCTGGTGACCCGCGGGGAACACGGCATGACCCTGCTGCGCACCGGTCATCCGGCCTTGCACCTGCCGGCCCGTGCCCGCGAGGTGTTCGACGTCACCGGTGCTGGGGATACCGTCATCTCGACGCTGGCGGCTGCCATTGCCGCAGGCGAGGACCTGCCGCATGCGGTGGCCCTGGCCAACCTGGCCGCGGGCATCGTCGTCGGCAAGCTGGGTACCGCAGCGATCAGCGCCCCGGAGTTGCGCCGGGCGATCCAGCGGGAAGAAGGCTCCGAGCGCGGGGTGCTGGGGCTCGAGCAGTTGCTGCTGGCCATCGACGACGCGCGTGCGCACAACGAGAAGATCGTCTTCACCAATGGTTGTTTCGACATCCTCCATGCCGGGCATGTGACGTATCTGGAGCAGGCCCGTGCCCAGGGGGATCGCCTCATCGTGGCGATCAACGACGATGCTTCGGTCAGCCGTCTCAAGGGGCCTGGGCGTCCGATCAACAGCGTCGATCGCCGCATGGCGGTGCTCGCCGGCCTGGGGGCGGTGGACTGGGTCATCAGTTTCCCTGAGGGAACACCTGAAAACCTGCTGCGCCAGGTCAAGCCGGATGTGCTGGTCAAAGGCGGCGATTACGGGATCGACCAGGTGGTCGGGGCGGATATCGTCAAGGCCTATGGCGGTACGGTGAAAGTGCTGGGTTTGGTCGAGAACAGCTCGACCACCGCGATCGTCGAGAAGATCCGCAAGAACTAAGCAGGTGCTGCATCGCGTACCACCGGTGATCGCGGGGCAGGTTGCAGCGGCCAGGCGCCGCTGCTGCTATTTATGCAGTGTGGTCTTTGCCCGCTGCAGCAACGCCCGCGCCTTGTCGCTGAACCGCTGCAGGTGCGAAGGCTTCTCGGGCCGGCTCTCCACCAGCCCTTGCTGACGCACCCATTCCCGCCAGCGCACGCGCTCTTCCCTCACCACCCACCCATCCTGCATGGCGAAGCTTTCGGCCAGGTACAGCCCGCGCGTGCTCGCGGGTATCAGCTGGTCCTTCTTCAAGGTGTACAGCTCCGCCAGTGGCTTGCCGTCCTTCAGGGGCATCAGATACAGGTCGGGGCGCTTGCGGTTGAGCCGGGCCACCAGTTGGTCGCCTTCCAGGCGCTCGTCGACGTGGAACAGGCTGAGCGACTTGGCCTCCTTGGGGACCTGCAGGCGCAGATCGTAAATCAGTTGCAGCGAGGCGGTGGGCAGGTGCACATAGGCCCGTGGTCGCTCGAGCAGCATCAGGTTGCCGCAGTGTACCGGCCGCGCCGCGCCCGAGGCCGGGCTCAGGGTGAAGGGCAGGGCTTCGCGGTAGTGCAGGGCAGCGGCATACGGGGCGGGTAGCCAGGTGTCGTTGAAACGTCCGCCCAGCCAGCCTTCCGGGGTTTCCAGCAGGCATTCTTCTGCCACTTCCTGGATGGCCGTGTGCAGCGGGAGGTTGAGCTCCTGGGCAGGTACGTAACCGGAGATCAGCTTGAGTACGACATCGCCGCGGTCCTGGCGGCGCTGACGCACCAGCACCCAGTAGTCGCGGTTCTGCCAGTTGAGGGTCAGGCGTACCGAAACGCCCAGGTTGGCCAGTTCGATGACGAAGCGTTCGCTGTCATCCAGCTGGATCGCCTTGCGCCGTTGCAGGGTCTGGGCGAAGTTCAGCGGCATACCGATGCTCTGGTAGCTCAGGCGTTCCGGGGTGGCTTCGACATGCAGCGGCAGGGTCTTGAAGTTGCTCGGGTTCTTGCGGATAAGCGTACGCGCCACGAGGCTCCTCCTTGCATTCGGCGGCCGCGTGAGCGGCTCAGGCCTGGCCCAGAATACGGGCGACGGTGGCCACGTTGTGGGCCAGGTGCAACGGATTGATGGTGCCGACAATAGCACTGCTGACCCCCGGATGGGCGAACAGCAGCTCGAAGCTGGCCTGGACCGGGTCGACTCCTGGAGACAGGCAGATATGCCCGCTGGACAGGGCCTTCTTCACCAGGATGGCCTTGCCGTGTTCGGCAGCGTAGTCCAGCACCGGGCGCTCCGCCTGCTCGTTGAGGTTGTAGGTGATCATCGCGCAGTCGCCCTGTTCCAGTGCTTTCAGGCCGCCGACGGCGGTCTTGCCGGAAAAGCCATAGCCGAGGATCTTACCCTCCTGCTTGAGCGCGGCGAGTGTCTGGTAGACCTCTTGCTGCTCGAGGATGGCCAGGTCATTGCCGTCGGAGTGCACCAGTACCAGTTCGATACGGTCGGTTTCCAGGCGCTTGAGGCTGCGCTCGACCGAGCGTCGGGTATGGACGGCGCTGAAGTCGAAGTGCGACAGGCCGTTTTCGAACTCTTCGCCGACCTTGCTGACGATGATCCAGTCGTTACGCTGGCCACGCAGCAATGGGCCGAGACGCTCTTCGCTGCGACCATAGGCCGGCGCGGTGTCGATCAGGTTGATGCCCAGCTCGCGCGCCTGCGACAGCAGCAGGCGGGCCTCGTCGTCGCCGGGGATGGTGAAGCCGTTGGGATACTTCACGCCCTGGTCGCGGCCAAGCTTGACCGTGCCCAGCCCCAGTGGCGATACCTTCAGGCCGGTGCCGCCCAAGGGGCGGTGGAAATCGTGCAGGGTCGGCAGGCTCATGGCAGCAGTTGCTCCCAGGCCGGCACGCCGAGTGGTGGACGCGGCAAGTCCGTCAGGTCGGCCTGGGCGCTCGGGCGAATACCATCGCGCTCGAAGGCGGCCAGGACGCGGTCGGAGAAGTCTGGCGCCAGCGCCAGCTTGGTCGGCCAGCCAACCAGCAGGCGCTCCTGCTCGCTGAGGAAGGCGTTGTCGGGGCGTACCAGGCCCGACTGTGCGGGCTCGGCGCGATCGACGCGCAAGGTGGCCCAGCGCACTTGGCTTTGATCGACCCAGGGCAGCAGGCCGGCGATCTCTTTTTGCGCTGCGGCAATCTGCGCGGCCGGCTCGCGTGCCACGCCATCGGCTTCGGCGAGGTCGCCGCCCAGGTACCAGACCCACTGGCCATCGGCCGCCGGGTGGGTGGTCACGGTGACCCGTGGCTTGGGACCGCCGCCCAGGCAGTGGGCGTACAGCGGCTTGAGGTTGGGGCCTTTGGCCAGGACCATGTGCAGTGGCCGGCGTTGCTGCGCGGGCTGGCTCAGGCCGAGTGCATGCAACAGGTCCTCGGTGCCGCCGCCAGCACTGAGCACGATGCGTTGGGCGCGAATCTCGCGACCATCGACCTTCAGGCCGACCAGCGCCTGGCCTTCGTGCAGTGGTTCGATCCGCTCGCCAGCGAGCAGGCTGTCGCCGGCCAGTTGCGCGAGGTTGCCGAGCAGGCTGGGTACATCGATGACCAGCTCGGCCAGACGGTAGACCTTGCCTTTGAAGGCGCGGTCCTGCAGGGCCGGTGGCAACTGCTCGCCCTTGACCTGATCGACCCGGCCGCGCACGGCCTTGCTGGCGAAGAAGCTGGTGAGGTTGCCGGCCAAGGTGCCTGGCGACCATAGATAGTGGGAATCGGAGAGCAGGCGGGTGTCGCGCAGGTCCAGCTCGCCGCTGCCGGCCAGGGCCTCGCGCCAGCGCCGCGGCATGTCGGCGATGGCCTCCGAAGCGCCGGTCAGCGCGCCGTGCAGGGCGTACTTGGTGCCGCCATGGATGATGCCCTGGGACTTGATGGTCTGCTCGCCGCCAAGGCTGGCGCGCTCCACCAGCACCGTCGAATAGCCCTGGCGACGCAGCCGGGCATTGAGCCAGAGGCCTGCGACCCCGGCGCCGACGATGAGGACGTCAGTGGAAATGGCGGATGGCATGCGGGCACCTCGAAAACTGGAACGATTGCCCAGTATACAGCCCGTGCCCGGCAATGTTGCCTATCGATCAATGCCCAGCAGTCTTGGAGAAGAGCTGGATCACCACCACACCCCCTACGATCATCGCCATCCCCAGCATGGCCGGTACATCCAGCTTCTGCCCATAGATCACCAGCGCTGCGATGCTGATCAGCACGATCCCCATGCCGGACCACACCGCGTAGGCGATACCCACTGGAATGCTGCGCACCACCAGCGTGAGCATCCAGAAGGCCACGGCATAGCCACACACCATCAGCAGCAACGGCAACGGCGTACTCAGGCCCTTGACCGCTTTCATCGAAGCGGTGGCGATGACCTCGGCGCAGATGGCGATGGCGAGATAGGTGTAGGCATTCATGATCGGTTTCCTCTGGTTACTGGTCGGGCATTCTAGGTTGTTCCTGATTGCGGTAAAGTCATTACCTATCGATTCTGGAGATAGGTAATGGCCGAACAGTGGAACCTTGAACAGTTGCGGCTTTTCGTCCAGGTCGCCGAGCTACGCTCGTTTTCTGCCGTGGCCCGTGCCCAGCGCAAGGCGCAGTCGGCCGTGAGCAACGCCATTGCGCTGCTCGAAGCAGACCTTGGCGTGATCCTTTTCGAACGCAGCAGTGGTCGCCAGCCGCGTCTGACCGAAAGTGGCGAAGCCTTGCTGCGTGACGCTCAGGAGTTGTTGCGCCAGTGCGAGCGGCTCGATGGTCGCGCCCAGGCCTTGATGCGCGGCCAGGAACCGCTGTTGCGGGTGGCCCAGGACGAAGCCATGCCCTACCAGCCGGTGATCGACAGCCTTGATGAGCTGGCCAGCCAGTTCCCCTTTCTCCAGGTGCAACTGGCCAGTGGCGCACAGGGCGACGTGGCGCGCAAGCTGGTCGGGCGGCGGGCAGATCTCGGCTTGTTTTTTCATCACGAAAGCATCCCGGACTCGCTGGAGCGCCGTACCCTGGGCAGTGTCGAGATGGTTACGGTCTGTGCTGCGCATCATCCGCTTGCCCATGTCGGACGGGTAACCTGTCAGCAGCTGGCGCGTCACCGGCAGTTGCTCATCGCCCCACAGGACAGCGACTATCCGGGCGGCGAGCCGGTCAGCGCTCAGGTCTGGCGTGCCGACAGCTTCTACGTCATGGCCGAGTTGCTTATGCGCGGTCTGGGCTGGGCCTGGCTGCCACGGCATGTGGTGCAGTACCCGACGTACCAGGCGCACATGGTCGAGCTCGATAGCGAATGGCGCCCGCCGGCGCTGGTTGCCGAGCTGGCCTGGCGGCGCGACGAGCCGCTTGGGCCGGCAGCCCAATGGCTGGCTGAGCGCTTTGCCAAGCACCTGCGGGCAATCGGCTAGTCTGACAGACCTTTTTCCCGTGAATCTGAGGGGCTGTCTTCAACGTACTAGGGGCGAGTGCAGACACATTTCAGGCAGACCCTAGTAAACTGCGGCGCCATGAACAGAACCCTCTACACCCTGCTGTTTCACCTGGGCCTGCCGCTGGTTGCGCTGCGCCTGTTCCTGCGTGGGCGCAAGGCGCCAGCGTATCGCCAGCGCATCGCCGAGCGCTTTGCCTGCAAGCTTCCGGCCATGCGCCAGGGCGGTATCTGGGTGCATGCGGTATCGGTGGGCGAGAGCATCGCTGCGGCGCCGATGGTCAAGGCACTGCTCACGGCTTACCCGGACCTGCCCATCACGCTGACCTGCATGACCCCGACCGGCTCGGAGCGTATCCGCGCGATGTTCGCCAGCGAGCCGCGGGTCCAGCACTGCTATCTGCCCTATGATCTGCCCTGGGCAGCGGCGCGCTTCCTCGATCATGTGCGTCCGAAGCTGGGCATCATCATGGAAACCGAGTTGTGGCCCAACCATATCCATCAGTGCGCGAGACGCGGCATCCCGGTGGCTCTGGCCAATGCGCGGTTGTCGGAGCGTTCGGCACGCGGTTATGCCCGCTTTGCCGGGCTGACTCGGCCGATGCTCGAAGAGATGAGCCTGATTGCTGTACAGACCGAGACCGAGGCCGAGCGTTTCCGCAGCCTGGGGGGCCGCGCGCAGTGCGTGCAGGTGACCGGTTCGATCAAGTTCGACCTGAAGGTGGACGATCAGTTGCTGCCACGTGCACGCCAGTTGCGCGAGCAATGGTCGGCCCTGCAGCGGCCGGTGTGGATCGCTGCAAGCACTCATGAGGGCGAGGATGCGCTCATTCTCGAAGCTCACCAGCGCCTGCTGCAGGTGCATGGCGACGCACTGCTGATCCTGGTGCCGCGTCACCCGGAGCGTTTCGATGCGGTGCATGTACTGTGTCGCGAACGTTTCACCACGGTGCGACGTTCTTCAGGAGCAGCAGTAGACGGGCGGGTCCAGGTCCTGCTTGGCGATACCATGGGCGAGTTGATGTTCCTCTACGCCTTGGCCGATATCACCTTCGTCGGCGGCAGCCTGGTACCCACCGGCGGGCACAATCCGCTGGAGCCGGCAGCACTCGCATTGCCGGTCATTACCGGCCCGCACGTGTTCAACTTCCTCGAGATCAGCGCGATGTTGCGTGGGGCCGGTGCGTTACAACAGGTGGACGACGCCGAAGGACTGGCTGCTGCGGTCCGACGCCTGATTGAGCTTCCACAGGATTGCCGGCGCATGGGCGAGGCGGGCAGGACGGTGATGCAGGCCAATCAGGGTGCCCTGCAACGATTGCTCGAGGCCCTTGGGAGGCTCATTCAGACGCGCTCATGATGTCCTCTTTCGACCGTCTCCATGCATGTGTCCGGCACGAGATCAGGGTGGTAATTATGTGGCGATGTGGCTGAGTGGGGTGGCAGTAGGCTCGACATGAGGATGCCGTTGGGGCATCTCTAATGGAGAACTACAACATGCGCTCTTTTATCCTGTCTTTTGCTTTGCTCACGGCGTCGCTTCCCGCATTCGCTTACCTGGCACCTCGGCCGATCGAGGCCGGGGGATTCGACAGTCCCTGGATTGAGATACTCGTGGATCATGCGGATCCGAACGCAAAGGTCGAAGTGGATGGCGACACCTTTGTTGTGGACGCGCAAGCTTCGTACAACGTGGACGATGAAAGTCGGGGAGGGTTGTATTTCGTTCCGCGGGAGCTGGGGAGTGAAGACTTCCACGAGTCGTTCTCGCTGGGTAGCGGTGACCGCACCTGCAGCTACTCTATCAAGTACACCGTCGAAACATCGAGTCTGCAGCCCTCTGCAACATCGACGGGCTCCGAGTTGGCCTCCTGCACGCATGAGCTGACGCAGGATGGCAATCTAAACATCATGAAATTTGTCATGGACTGAAATGCATGACGGGCGAGCGTTCAGCTCGCCCGTTGTCATTCTCTTCAGGGGCGCCGCTCGAAGTTCTTCGCGGCTGCCGCCGCAAGATCCGGTGGCAGGAAGTCCTTGTCCGGGTTGTAGTCGGCTTTCAGGTAGCGCCCCAGGTCTTGAAGGTCTTGCGGGCTCAGCGTGCCGGCGGCCTGCTTGAGGCGAAGGTTGTCGAGGATGTAGTCGTAGCGGCTGTTGTTGTAGTCGCGCACTGAAGTGTAGAGCTGGCGCTGCGCATCGAGCACGTCGACGATGTTGCGGGTGCCGACCTGGTAGCCGATCTCGGTGGCTTCCAGGGCGCTCTGGTTGGAGATGATCGACTGTTTGCGGGCCTGCACCTGCTCCACATCGGTATTCACCGCGCGGTGCAGGTTGCGAGTGTTCTCCACCACCTGGCGGCGCAGGCTTTCGCGCTGCTGTTCACTCTGGCTCAGGCGGGCATAGGCTTCACGCACCTGCGAGCTGGTCAGCCCGCCGCTATAGATCGGAATGTTCAGTTGCAGGCCAATGCTGGTCTGCTCCACGTCGCCGCCATAGCGCACGCCGGGTTGCGGCGCAGGGTTGGTGAAGCCGAGGTTGTCGTTGTCGCCCTTCTGGTAACGCGCCACGGCATCGAGGGTCGGGGCGTGGCCGGCCTTGCGCTGGCGCAGGGTTTCCTCGGCGGCATCGACGGCGTGGTTGGTCGCCAGCAGGTTGAGGTTCTGCCGTGCGGCGGTCTCCACCCAGGCCTTGGCGTCGTTGGGCGCCGGTACCTGCACCGGCAAGCTGTGGACCACACCCTGCAGCGACCCGTACTCGCGGTTGGTCAAGGTCACCAGCGCCTCGAAGGCGTCCTGCACCTGGCGCTCGGCGATGATCCGATTGGCACGGGCGGTGTCGTAGCTGGCCTGGGATTGCAGCACGTCGGTCTTGTCGGAGAGCCCGACGTCGAAACGCTCGTTGGACTGGTCGAGCTGGCGCTTGAACGCTGCTTCCTCGGCTTTGGTCGAGGCCAGGTTGTCCTGCGCGCGCAAGACGGCGAAATAGTTTTCGGCCGTTTGCAGGATCAGGTTCTGCTCGGTGGCCGACAGCTCCAGCGCCGCTTGCTCGTTGACCGCCTCGGCGGCCTGCAGTTGGAACCAGCGGTCGGCACGGAAGATCGGCTGCGACAGCGTGGCACTCCAGGAGTTACCGCTGCGGTTGGAGGTGATCGAGGGTTCGTCCAGCTTGGTGCGGGTATTCATCATTTCCGCGCCGGCGGACAGATTGGGCAGCAGGCCTGCCCTGGCCTGCGGCACCACTTCACGGCGGGCGCCGTAGTCGGCGCGGGCGGCGGCGAGGTCGGCGTTGTTGTTCACCGCTTCCTGGTAGACGCTGACCAGGTCGGTCTTCACCGTCGTGGGCACATCCGCTGCCCAGACCACTCCGTTGGACGCACAAGACACGGCAATCGCCAGTGAAAGTTTGCGCAGCATAGGGCAATCCTTGTACGAAATTGAATTTCTGAACTGTTGAGTATCGTGCGATGCGCCAGTGTAGTGCCGCTGGCTGTCGGCAACAATCCGCCTGTTGCACCTTTCGTCTCTCGTGCATTTACGCGCTTGGCTTTGCCGACCACTCCAGTCTAGACTGCGCACGTTCTTGTCGGGGTGCCTTGAATCGAAGGCTGAGATCGGAGAGTTTCCGGATCCCGTTGAACCTGATCAGGTTAGCGCCTGCGTAGGGAACAAGATTGCTCGCCTTCCCGGGGAGCCTCTTGTGCCAGGTCCGGGAATGTCAGGCTGTCATGCAGCCAAGGCACCCCATGTATCCGGCACTGCACTCCATCCAAGGGGTGCGTCCGCGCCTTTCAGGTTCTCCCCGACATTCCGCCCGCTAGGAAGCTGTCTGGAGAGCCTGTGATGAGTAAACAAGAAAAAGCGATCAGCCTGAGCGAGTCGGCCAAAGTCGACCAGCAGTCCGTGCAACCCTTGCCCAATTCGCGCAAGGTCTACGTCCAGGGCTCGCGCCCGGACATCCGCGTGCCCATGCGCGAGATCAGCCTGCACGACACCCCCACCGACTTCGGCGGCGAGAAGAACGCCCCTGTGTTGGTCTATGACACTTCCGGCCCCTACACCGATCCCAACGTCATCATCGATGTGCGCAAGGGCCTGGGCGATGTGCGTTCGGCCTGGATCGACGCGCGTGGCGATACCGAGCGCCTGGAAGGCCTGAGCTCGAATTTCGGTCAGCAGCGCCTGAACGACGCCGAACTCGCCAAGCTGCGCTTCGCCCACGTCCGCAACCCTCGCCGCGCCAAGGCCGGTGCCAACGTCTCGCAGATGCACTACGCGCGCCAGGGCATCATCACCGCCGAGATGGAATACGTCGCCATCCGCGAGAACATGAAACTGCAGGAGGCTCGCGCTGCCGGCTTGCTCGACCAGCAGCACGCCGGTCACAGCTTCGGTGCCAGCATCCCGAAGGAGATCACCCCTGAGTTCGTGCGCGAGGAAATCGCCCGCGGCCGCGCGATCATCCCTGCCAACATTAACCACACCGAACTCGAGCCGATGATCATCGGCCGCAACTTCCTGGTGAAGATCAACGGCAACATCGGCAACAGCGCCCTGGGTTCCTCGATCGAGGAGGAAGTGGCCAAGCTGACCTGGGGTATCCGTTGGGGCTCGGACACGGTCATGGACCTGTCCACCGGCAAGCACATCCACGAGACCCGCGAGTGGATCATTCGCAACTCGCCGGTCCCGATCGGCACCGTGCCGATCTACCAGGCCCTGGAAAAAGTCAACGGCGTTGCCGAAGACCTGACCTGGGAGCTGTTCCGCGACACCCTGATCGAGCAGGCCGAGCAGGGCGTGGACTACTTCACCATCCATGCCGGCGTATTGCTGCGCTATGTGCCGCTGACCGCCAAGCGCGTCACCGGCATCGTCAGCCGTGGCGGTTCGATCATGGCCAAGTGGTGCCTGGCGCATCACAAGGAGAACTTCCTCTACACGCATTTCGACGAGATCTGCGAAATCATGAAGGCCTACGACGTCAGCTTCTCGCTGGGCGATGGCCTGCGTCCGGGCTCGATCGCCGACGCCAACGATGCAGCCCAGTTCGGTGAGCTGGAAACCCTCGGCGAGCTCACCAAGATCGCCTGGAAGCACGACGTGCAGTGCATGATCGAAGGCCCAGGCCATGTGCCGATGCAGTTGATCAAGGAGAACATGGACAAGCAGCTGGAGTGCTGCGACGAGGCGCCGTTCTACACCCTCGGCCCGCTGACCACCGACATCGCACCGGGCTACGACCACATCACCTCCGGTATCGGTGCGGCAATGATCGGCTGGTTCGGCTGCGCCATGCTCTGCTACGTCACGCCCAAGGAGCACCTGGGCCTGCCGAACAAGGATGACGTCAAGACCGGCATCATCACCTACAAGATCGCCGCGCATGCCGCCGACCTTGCCAAGGGCCACCCGGGCGCGCAGATCCGCGACAACGCACTGTCCAAGGCGCGCTTCGAGTTCCGCTGGGAAGACCAGTTCAACCTCGGCCTGGATCCGGACACCGCACGCTCGTTCCACGACGAGACCCTGCCCAAGGAATCGGCCAAGGTTGCGCACTTCTGCTCGATGTGCGGGCCGAAGTTCTGTTCGATGAAGATCACCCAGGAAGTGCGCGAGTACGCGGCCAAGATCGAAGCCGTGGATGTGACCGCCGAGCAGGGCATGCGCGAGCAGGCCGAGCGGTTCCGCCAGGAAGGCAGCCAGCTTTATCACAAGGTGTAAGTGATGCCGGCAGGGTGGTGGTGAGCCACTCTGCCGTTGCCTTTGTATCGAGGCACCCGGCCCTTTCGCGGGCAAGCCCGCTCCCACGAGCGGGCTTGCCCGCGAAGGGCCGGAGGCTTCACCACACATCCCAACCCCTTTGGCGACCCTTCCAATGACCACCCCCAGCCATTTCTCCCCCGATCACCCGGTCCCCTCCAGCCAGCGCCTGTTCGGCGCCCGCGATCTGTTCTCGTTGTGGTTCTCCCTCGGCATCGGCCTGATGGTCCTGCAGGTTGGTGCCTTGCTCGCACCGGGCCTGGGCCTGGCGGGCTCGGTGCTGGCGATCGTGCTCGGTACGGCGGTCGGGGTGCTGTTGCTGGCGGCAGTGGGGGTGACCGGCAGCGATACCGGCCTCTCTGCGATGGCCGGTCTTCGCCTGTCGCTGGGGCGCCATGGCGCGCGTCTGCCGGCGCTGCTCAACCTGCTGCAACTGGTCGGCTGGGGATCGTTCGAGATCATTGTCATGCGTGACGCCGCCAGCCTGCTGGGCGCACGCACCTTCGGCGAAGGCAGTGCCTGGAACAGCCCGCTGCTCTGGACCCTGTGCTTCGGCGCGCTGGCAACCCTGCTGGCCGTCAGTGGCCCGTTGGCCTTCGTGCGCAAGGTGTTGCGCAAGTGGGGGATCTGGCTGCTGCTTGGCGCCTGCCTGTGGCTGACATGGAATCTGTTCGCCAAGGCCGATCTTGCCGACCTCTGGCGGCGCCCGGGCGATGGCTCGCTGTCGCTGGCGGTGGGGTTCGATATCGTCATCGCCATGCCGCTATCGTGGCTGCCACTGATCGCCGACTACTCGCGCTTCGGCAAGCGTGCCAGCCGAGTCTTCGGCGGCACCGCGCTGGGCTTTTTCATCGGCAACGCCTGGCTGATGAGCCTGGGCGTGGCCTACACCCTGGCGTTTGCTCCGAGCGGCGAGGTGAATGCCTTGCTGCTGGCGCTGGCCGGTGCAGGGCTGGGTATTCCGCTGTTGCTGATCTTGCTGGACGAGTCGGAAAACGCCTTTGCCGACATCCATTCGGCGGCAGTGTCCACGGGGCTGCTGGTGAAGCTGAAGGTCGAGCACCTGGCGCTGGTGATCGGTCTGCTGTGCACCCTGATCGCACTGTTGGCACCGCTGGCCCAGTACCAGAACTTCCTGCTGTTGATCGGTTCGGTGTTCGCGCCGCTGTTCGGTGTGGTGCTGGTGGATCACTTCGTGATCCGCCGTCGCCGCCTGCCGCAGCAGGTGCCGGGGCTGCATTGGCCGGCGCTGCTGGCCTGGCTGGCGGGGGTGGTGGTCTACCACCTGCTGGCGAACGAGGCGCCGGAGCTTGGGGCGACCCTGCCAGCCTTGCTGCTGGCAGGTGGCCTATATGGGCTGCTGGGTGCTATCCGCGGCCGGGAAACAGCTCGGGCTTGATGACGCCGTTCAGGCGCGGATAAGGGATCTTCAGTTCGACGTGGCCCATGGAATAGGGCGCGATCGCGTAGACCTCATACTTCACCACCACCGCGCCGTACGTCAGGGCGATGTGCGGCGAGCGCTTGAATGGCCAGGTCTTCACGAACTCGGCGTCCTTGTCCATGCCGGTGCTGATCAGCCAGGCGCGGTGCGACTCCTCGACGGTCTTCCAGAACGTCTCTTCCTGGCCAGGCACCAGCATGTCCTGGAGCGTGAGCACCTTGTCCTGCTTGCGTGAATAGTTGATGAAGGCCCGCCCCGGCATCCCGTGGGCACCGCCGCTGTCCAGGTAACTGGACAGCTCGACGATCACCAGTCCGTCATGCTGCTCGCGTACCTTGGCCTGCAGGTAGCTGCTGTTGCGCGCTTGTGCGCTGGCCAGGTATTGCTGCTCATACTGCTGCAATGTGGTGGGTGTGGTACCGCGCTGGTTGTCTTCGGTCAGTTGCAGCAAGCGACGCTCGACGATGGCATCGAGCTTGGGCAGCGCCGGGAAGTGCACGGTGTCGATGTTCACCAGCGGGCAATCACGCTCGCTGCAACCGGGTTTGACGTGTTCCCAGGCGTCGCGCTTGACCTCGAGCGGTGCGCGATAGTTGGGCGTGAACAAGCTCTGGCAGGCGCCGAGGGTCAACGCCAGCAGGGCGACGGCAGTCAGTTTGACGAGCGTCATGGTGATCCTTGCAGAACATGGATGATCGGCCTTGGACCGTCGGCAGGGCCTTCGGTTCGCCACTAAGCTAACAGAGTGAGGACAGCCTGTCCCGGTCGCCGGAAAGGGATGAAAGGTGGCGGCACGCAGAGTAGGATGGCGCGACGCAGTCGTTGATGTAATGAGGAATTCCATGTCAGACACCTTGAATTCGGTGCCCAAGGCGGTCGAGATCGTCGAACGGGCCAATTGCTTCCAGGGCTTCTACAAGCTCGACAAGGTGCGCCTGCGCCACGAGCTGTTCGCCGGTGGCATGGGGCGCGAGATCAGCCGTGAGCTGTTCGTGCGCCACGATGCCGTCTGCGTGCTGCCCTACGATCCGCTGCGTGACGAAGTGGTGCTGATCGAACAGTTTCGCGTCGGTGCGCTGGACAAGACCGACAACCCCTGGCTGATCGAGCTGGTCGCTGGGCTGATCGACAAGGATGAGCAACCTGAGGAGGTTGCCCACCGCGAAGCCGAAGAAGAGGCAGGCCTGAGCTTCTCCGCACTGTGGCCGATGACCCGATACTTCCCGTCGCCTGGCGGCAGTGACGAGTATGTCCATCTGTTCCTCGGGCGATGCAGCAGCGAGGGTGCCGGTGGCCTGCACGGGCTGGAAGAAGAGGGCGAGGATATCCGCGTGCGCGTCTGGTCGTTCGAGGATGCCTTGCAGGCGGTTCGCGATGGGCGCATCGCCAACGCGGCAAGCATCATCGCCTTGCAGTGGCTGGCGCTGAACCGTGACGAAGTCCGGGGGATGTGGAAGTGAACCTGCTGCGCGAACGCTACCGGGTCGACCTCGTCGGCCTGCAGGCTGCCTGCGAGGCGAACTACGCACGGCTGATGCGCCTGCTGCCGGACATGCGCACCACGCAAAGCTCGCGTCGCATCGGCATGACCCAGGGCGACCAGATGCTTGGCGTGCTGGTGCTCGACGTGGTGCTGGCCTGCCCCTACACCACCACGCTGCGGATATGCCAGGAGCACAGCCTGCCGTGGCTGCCGGTGCCGCAACTCGAAGTACAGGTCTATCACGATGCGCGCATGGCCGAAGTGGTGAGTGCCGAGCACGCTCGGCGCCTGCGCAGCATCTATCCGTACCCCAACGCGGCCATGCACCAACCCGACGAGAAGGCCCAGCTCAACCTGTTCCTCGGTGAATGGCTGAGCCATTGCCTGGCCTGCGGCCACGAGTACGAAACCGTGCGTTGAAATGTGACGTCGGTTGGTTTCGAGTATTTGCTCCAACGCTTTCTACGGCCATAATCGTGCCGAATCCGATCAAGGAGACGGCCTTTGTCGCATTCACCAATTCCTTCCGGACAGGCTCCGGTGCATGTGGTGCAGCTCACCGACGCCCACCTGTTCGCTGATCCGGCTGGCACCCTGCTGGGCCTCAACACCCGTGACAGTCTGCGCCACGTGGTGAGCCAGGTGCGTCGCGAACAACCACGCATCGACCTGTTGCTGTGCACCGGGGACCTGTCCCAGGACGCCAGCGTGGCGTCCTACGCTGCGTTCCGAGAGCTGACGGATGGTTTTGCCGTGCCGACCCGTTGGTTGCCGGGCAACCATGACGAGGCCAGGGTCATGGCGCGTGTGGCGCCAGATCTGGTCCATGCCGTTACCGACATTGGCGCCTGGCGCGTGGTGATGCTCAACTCGGCGGTGCTGGGTGCCACCCATGGGCTTCTTGAACAAGACCAGCTCTCGACCCTCGATAACGCGCTGGCGTCGGTGGGGGAGCGCCACTGCCTGGTGTGCTGCCACCACCAGCCGGTGGATATCGGCTGCGCCTGGATTGCACCGATCGGCTTGCGCAATGCCGATGAGCTGCTGCAGCGTCTGCGGGCATATCCACAGGTGAAGGCGTTGCTGTGGGGGCACATCCATCAGGAGTGGGACGAGGTCCGCGACGGTATTCGCTTGCTGGCCACGCCCTCGACCTGCATCCAGTTCGCCGCGCGCAGCGAAGACTTCAAGGTCAGTGAAGAGCAGCCAGGGTATCGCTGGCTTCGGCTGCATGCCGACGGACGGCTGGAGACCGGCGTCGAGCGGGCGAGGGATTTCGTGGTGACCCTGGATTTCAACAGCCCGGGTTACTGACAGATTTACTGCTCCTGCGAAGGTCGCGCCCGTCGTTGGATTTGAAGATTGTGTTGCGAAAATCCCACCCTTGCGCCAAAACCCGGCGAACGCGCTACACTGCGCGTCCCTGTGCCCGCATCGTCGGGCGCGAAGCCACAGATTCCGGGGGCAGCATGTCGGGTTCCATCCTCTATATCCATGGCTTCAACAGCTCGCCGCTGTCCTCCAAGGCGCGCCAGCTCGCGGCGGTGATGCAACAGCTCGGCTTGAGCGCGCAGCTGCGTGTCCCCGAACTGCACCATCATCCGCGCCAGGCGATGACTCAGCTCGAAGCGTGCATCGCCGAGCTCGGCACGCCGCTGCTGGTCGGCAGCTCCCTCGGCGGCTACTATGCCACGCACCTGGCCGAGCGCCGTGGCCTCAAGGCCTTGCTGGTCAATCCGGCCGTGACCCCGCACAAGCATTTCGACGGCTACCTCGGTACTCAGCGCAACCACTACAGCGGAGAAGCCTGGGAACTGACCCACGACCATGTTCAGGCCCTGGCCGAACTGGAAGTACCCCCGCCCCAGGACGCTTCGCGCTACCAGGTGTGGTTGCAGACCGCCGATGAAACGCTGGACTATCGCCATGCCGAGCGTTATTACCGTGCTTGTGCCCTGCGTATCGAGGCCGGCGGCGACCACAGCTTCCAAGGCTTCGCCCAGCGTCTGCCGGCCTTGCTGGCCTTCGCCGGCATTGCCAGGGCGCAGTATGACGCGCTTGATTTTTCTGTATTTTGACCTTTTTGCATTCACCAGACTGACGACGAGAACCCATGGCCAATCCCAGCGCTAGCGCCTATAACGCAGACGCCATCGAAGTCCTCTCCGGCCTTGACCCGGTCCGCAAGCGGCCGGGCATGTATACCGACACCAGCCGGCCCAACCACCTGGCCCAGGAAGTCATCGACAACAGCGTCGACGAAGCCCTCGCCGGTCATGCCCGGTCGATCCAGGTCGTGCTGCACGCCGACCACTCGCTGGAAGTCAGCGACGATGGTCGCGGCATGCCGGTGGATATCCACCCTGAAGAAGGCGTATCGGGCGTCGAGCTGATCCTTACCAAGCTGCACGCCGGTGGCAAGTTCTCCAACAAGAACTACCAGTTCTCCGGCGGCCTCCACGGTGTGGGCATTTCGGTGGTCAACGCCCTGTCGACCCAGGTCCGCGTGCGGGTCAAGCGTGACGGCAACGAGTACCAGATGACCTTCGCCGATGGCTTCAAGGCCACTGAGCTTGAGGTGATCGGCACGGTCGGCAAGCGCAACACCGGCACCAGTGTCTATTTCGCGCCCGATCCCAAGTATTTCGATTCGGCCAAGTTCTCCATCAGCCGCCTCAAGCATGTGCTCAAGGCCAAGGCCGTGCTGTGCCCGGGGCTGTCGATCAGCTTCGAGGACAAGGGCACTGGCGAGAAGGTCGAGTGGCACTACGAGGATGGTCTGCGCTCGTACCTGGTCGACTCGGTCAGTGAATTCCAGCGCCTGCCCGACGAGCCGTTCTGCGGCAGCCTGGCCGGTAATAAAGAAGCTGTGGACTGGGCGCTGCTGTGGCTGCCCGAGGGTGGCGACAGCGTCCAGGAAAGCTACGTCAACCTGATCCCTACCGCCCAGGGTGGCACCCACGTCAATGGCTTGCGCCAAGGCCTGCTCGATGCCATGCGCGAGTTCTGCGAGTTCCGCAACCTGCTGCCGCGTGGCGTCAAGCTGGCGCCCGAGGACGTGTGGGAGCGCATCACCTTCGTGCTCTCGATGAAGATGCAGGAGCCGCAGTTCTCCGGCCAGACCAAGGAGCGCCTGTCGTCCCGCGAGGCCGCGGCGTTCGTTTCCGGTGTGGTCAAGGATGCCTTCAGCCTGTGGCTCAACGCCCACCCGGAGCTGGGCATGCAACTGGCTGAGCTGGCGATCAGCAACGCCGGCCGACGCCTCAAGGCGAGCAAGAAGGTCGAGCGCAAGCGCATCACCCAAGGGCCGGCATTGCCCGGCAAACTGGCCGACTGCGCCGGACAGGATCCGATGCGTGCCGAACTGTTCCTGGTCGAGGGCGACTCTGCAGGTGGTTCGGCGAAGCAGGCGCGTGACAAGGAGTTCCAGGCGATCCTGCCCCTGCGCGGCAAGATCCTCAACACCTGGGAAGTGGACGGCGGCGAAGTGCTTGCCAGCCAGGAGGTGCACAACATTGCCGTGGCCATCGGGGTCGATCCGGGTGCCACCGACCTGTCGCAACTGCGTTACGGCAAGATCTGCATCCTCGCCGACGCCGACTCCGACGGCTTGCACATCGCCACGCTGCTGTGTGCGCTGTTCGTCCAGCATTTCCGCCCGCTGGTCGAGGCCGGACACGTCTATGTTGCCATGCCGCCGCTGTACCGTATCGACCTGGGCAAGGAGATCTACTATGCCCTCGATGAGGCCGAGCGAGACGGCATTCTCGACCGTCTGGTCGCCGAGAAGAAGCGCGGCAAGCCCCAGGTCACCCGATTCAAGGGGCTGGGTGAAATGAACCCGCCACAATTGCGCGAAACGACCATGGACCCGAACACCCGGCGCCTGGTGCAGCTCACCCTGGATGACCTCGCCGGTACCACCGAAATCATGGACATGCTGCTCGCCAAGAAGCGTGCGGGCGATCGCAAGAACTGGCTGGAGACCAAAGGCAACCTGGCCGAGGTCCTGGTTTGATTCGTCTGCTTGTCGCAACCTTGCTCGCGCTGGCCAGCCTGACGAGTTTCGCCAGCGACTGGCCGGAGCTCAAGCTCACCGCCGAGCACCCGATCGAGGGCATGCGCGGCGGTAACCTGTCGGGCCTGGCCCAGTGCCGTGGCGCCCTGTGGGGCGTCTCGGACCGCGACGACGATCGAATCTACCGGCTTGAACAGCAGGATGGCGTGTGGCGTGCCGAGGCCCTGGTCTTCACCCCGCCGCCGGTACCGGAGAGCGGGCTGCCCTGGGGGCTGAAGTCGCGAAACTGGGCAGTGTCGTTCATCCGTGGCGGCGAGCTGGATTTCGAAGGCATCACCTGTGACAGCGCGGGCAACTTCTATGTGGTCAGCGAGGCGCATGCGGCGGTGCTGCAATTGCCGGTCGAGGGCGAACCGAACTGGCTGAGGATCGATCCGGCCATGGTCCGCCAGGCCCGTGCCAGCGGCATGCTGTTGCACTTCAATGCCTTGTTCGAGGGCCTGGCCATCAATCCGGCCGGTGACCGCCTGTGGTTGGCGGCCGAGCGCGAGCGTCGGGGGTTGATCGCCGTGCAGCGTCAGCAAGCGGTATGGACCTGCGGACGCAGCTGTGTGCTGCTCAGCGAGGCAGGGGTGGAGATGCAACCGTCACAGATGCCAGGCTCGCGGGCGCTGTCGCGAGATTTCGCGGACCTTGCACTGTTCGACGGCAAACTGTTCACCCTGGAACGCAATGCCTTCCGCATTTGCCGGCGTGACGCCGACACCGGTGCGGTCGAGCGCTGCTGGTCGTTCGCCGCCGATGCCCTGGTCGACACGCGTCGCTACGACCAGCCGTTCGGCTTGGCCGAAGCTCTGGTGATCGACAAGGACGGTGCCTGGATCGGCCTGGACAACAACAACGGCACCCGTGCCGATGGTGAAAACCGCCCTGTCGTCTGGCGCTTTGCCGCGCCAGCGGGCGGCTGGAGCGCCAAGCCTTGAGTCAGCCAGCGGGCAAGCGGGCGGGCCGGGTCCTGATGGTCCTCGCCTGGGCGGCAGCGATGTTTCTTGCCACGCGCTTTTTCGGGCAGTGGGAGGATCGCCAGCAGAACCCCAACAGTGTCGTGCAGTCCGAGCGCGGCGAAGACTTTATCGAGGTGCGGCTGCTGAGCAATGGCCAGGGCCACTTCGTCGCCGATGGCGCGATCAACGGCAAGGTCGTGCACTTCATGCTCGATACCGGTGCCACCGATGTGGCGATCCCCGAGGCACTGGCTCGTGATCTGGCGCTGCAGCGCGGCGCGCCGGTGATGCTCAGTACCGCCAATGGCCGCACCGAGGGCTACCGCACACGGCTCGACAGCCTGCAGTTGGGCGATATCCGCCTGCGCGATGTGCGCGCCTTGGTGGTGCCCGGGCTGGACGGACAGACGGTGCTGCTCGGCATGAGCGCTTTGAAACAACTTGAATTTACTCAGCGCGGCGGCACCATGCTGCTGCGCCAGAACCTGAAATGACGAGGCTCGCATGAGCGACTTACTGGACAGTCTCGAAGGCGTCGAACGCCGTTCCCTGGCCGACTTCACCGAACAGGCCTACCTCAACTATTCCATGTACGTGATCATGGACCGCGCCTTGCCGCACGTCGGCGACGGCCTCAAGCCGGTGCAGCGGCGCATCGTCTATGCCATGAGTGAGTTGGGGCTGGATGCCGATTCCAAGCACAAGAAGTCGGCGCGTACCGTCGGCGACGTGCTCGGCAAGTTCCACCCCCACGGCGACTCGGCGTGCTATAAAGCCATGGTGCTGATGGCGCAGCCGTTCAGCTACCGCTACACGCTGGTCGACGGTCAGGGCAACTGGGGTGCGCCGGACGATCCGAAATCGTTCGCCGCCATGCGTTACACCGAGGCGCGGCTGTCGCGCTACTCGGAAGTGCTGCTCAGCGAGCTGGGCCAGGGCACCGTCGACTGGGTGCCGAACTTCGACGGCACCCTGCAGGAGCCGCAGGTATTGCCGGCGCGTTTGCCGAACATCCTGCTCAATGGCACCACCGGCATCGCCGTGGGCATGGCCACCGATGTGCCGCCGCACAACCTGCGCGAAGTCGCCAGCGCCTGCGTGCGCCTGCTCGACGAGCCCAAGGCGACCATCGAGCAACTGTGCGAGCACATCCAGGGCCCTGACTACCCAACCGAAGCGGAGATCGTCACGCCACGGGCCGAGATCCAGAAGATCTACGAAACCGGCAAGGGCTCGATTCGCATGCGCGCGGTGTACCGAGTCGAAGACGGCGACATCGTTGTCACCGCGCTGCCGCATCAGGTTTCCGGCGCCAAGGTGCTGGAGCAGATCGCCGCGCAGATGCAGAACAAGAAGCTGCCGATGGTCGCCGACCTGCGTGACGAGTCGGACCACGAGAACCCGTGCCGCATCGTCATCATCCCGCGCTCCAACCGTGTGGATGCCGACGAGCTGATGCAGCACCTGTTCGCCACCACCGATCTTGAAAACAGCTACCGGGTCAACGTCAACATCATCGGCCTCGATGGCCGTCCTCAGTTGAAGAACCTGCGCGCGCTGTTGCAGGAGTGGCTGCAGTTCCGCATCGGCACCGTGCGCCGGCGCCTGCAGTTCCGCCTCGACAAGGTCGAGAAGCGCCTGCACCTGCTGGACGGCTTGCTCACCGCCTTCCTCAACCTGGATGAAGTGATTCACATCATCCGCACCGAGGATCATCCCAAACAGGCGCTGATCGAGCGTTTCGAGCTGACCGAGATCCAGGCCGACTACATCCTCGAGACCCGCCTGCGTCAGCTGGCGCGCCTAGAAGAGATGAAGATCCGTGGCGAGCAGGACGAGTTGCTCAAGGAGCAGGCCAAGCTGCAGGCCTTGCTGGGCAGCGAGACGAAGCTGCGCAAGCTGGTACGCAGCGAACTGATCAAGGACGCCGAAACCTATGGCGACGATCGCCGCTCGCCAATCGTCGAGCGTGCCGAGGCCAAGGCTCTGTCGGAAAACGAGCTGATGCCGACCGAGCCAGTCACCGTGGTGCTGTCGGAAAAAGGCTGGGTACGTTGTGCCAAAGGTCATGACATCGATGCCACGGGCCTTTCGTACAAGGCTGGCGATGGCTTCAAGGCCGCAGCGGCGGGGCGTTCGAACCAGTACGCGGTGCTTATCGACTCGACCGGGCGCAGCTATTCGCTGGCAGCCCACAGCTTGCCATCGGCCCGTGGCCAGGGCGAGCCGCTGACCGGGCGTCTGACGCCGCCGCCGGGCGCCACCTTCGAGTGCGTGCTGTTGCCGGACGATGATGCGTTGTATGTGGTGGCGTCCGATGCCGGCTACGGTTTCGTGGTCAAGGGCGAGGACCTGCAGGCCAAGAACAAGGCGGGTAAAGGGCTGCTGAGCCTGCCCAATGGCGCCAAGGTGATGACGCCGCGGCCGGTCGCCGACCGCGAGCAGGACTGGCTGGCAGCGGTCACCACCGAAGGCCGCCTGCTGGTGTTCAAAGTTGCCGACCTGCCACAACTGGGCAAGGGCAAGGGCAACAAGATCATTGGCGTACCGGGTGATCGTGTGGCCAGTCGTGAAGAGTTCGTCACCGATCTGGCGGTGATTGCCGAGGGATCGACGCTTGTATTGCAGGCTGGCAAGCGTACCCTGTCACTGAAGCCGGATGACCTCGAACATTACAAAGGCGAACGCGGACGTCGTGGTAGCAAATTGCCGCGTGGATTCCAGCGCGTCGATGGCATGGTGGTGGAGCGCCCGGAGTAAACCGGTTGTTCGTCTGGAACGGCGTTTTCAGCGTCGTTCCGGGCGGAAATGCTGGAGTCCGGCGACTATTTCGCGGATGATACACCCCTTGCGGGGCCGGCGTGGCCGTGTGCCCGCGGGAATCCACACGAGTATCACTGCGGTTGCCGGGCGGCGGCCGCTTGGATGGGATGATGAAATTTCTGCGCCTTCCATTTGCGCTGCTGATGACGGGTTTGCTGGGTCTGAGCGGGTGCAGCATGCATCAGCCGGTGGCCCTGTACCAACTCGACAGCGGCGACCCCGGCCAGCCTTCGCAGGCTGCCGGCATGGCGGTCGTGCTCGGTCCGGTATCGGTAGCCGACTACCTGCAACGTGAAACCTTTCTGCAACGTCAGCCTGATGGCAGCCTGACTGCGGCGACCGACGGTCGCTGGGCCGGCAGCCTTTCGTCGGATATCGACCAGCTGCTGGTGCGCCAGCTCGCCTGGCGTCTGGACAGCCAGCGCGTCGTGCTTGCACCTGCCAACACCGGCTTCACGCCGGATGTGCAGGTGCTGCTGTCGATCACCCGCCTGGACTCGGGCGCCAACCAGCCGGCGATCCTCGATGCCCAGTGGCGCGTACTGGATCGTCGTGGCCATGTGCGCGACAACCGTATCGTCCACCTCGAGCAACAGCATGAGGGCAGCGAGGCCTCGCAGGTCCAGGCCCAGGGGCAGTTGCTGCAGAAGCTGGTCGAGCAACTGAGCGTTGCCGTCAAGCCGCTGGCGAACCAGCCAGCGGTCGCTGAAGAGGCGCCGAAAAAGCCAGCGGCTCCTGTCCAGGTCAAGAAGGAACCGGAGAAGTCGAGGATTCCGATGGCTTCGCCGATCCGCACCGATATGGAAGTCTATCGATTCTGATTCGACAGACATGAAAAAGCCCGCAGCGATGCGGGCTTTTTTGTGGGTGCCGGATGGCAGGCCTTTCGCGACTCAAGGCCGCTTCTACAACTGCACCGCGGATCAGGCCATTCAGGCCCGACGCTCATGCATCCGCGCCAACTGGCGCTCGAGCATCGACGGGTAGGGCTCCATCAGTCGCTCGACACAGCAGGCGCCTTCAGGGCTGGCGATCGGCCGAATGCGCGCGCGCTGGCGGATCAGGGCGTCGTCGCTGACCTGGCGCTCGACCAGCAGCAGGTTGCGGCTGTGTTGCGACAGCGCCAGGGCATCCTGGGCCTTCTCGGTCATCAGCAGGTCGACCTGATCCATGCCCAGCAGGTCTTCACCCAGCGCCAGGCCCAGTTGCAACTGCAGGGTGATACCGCTGTCGGCGACCTCGATCTGCAGGGCGTGGCCCAGGGCGCGCAGCAATTCGCCACAGCAGATGGCATTGGTGAGGTAGTCCTCGCCGCTGTCACGGCTGTGGAACAGCAACAGCGTGCTGCCGTCGTCAAGGGTGTGCACTTCACCCTCGTACAGCGATGCGGCCTGGTCGAGGCAGTCGCGGTAGCGCTCCAGCAACTCGGTCAGGCGCGTGCGCGGCAGACGGCGCAGTTGCTCCTGGGAGCCGAGTTGCACGGCGAGCACGGCGCTGGTGTTCGGTTCGTCAGACTCTGGGATGGCCAGAGCCTTGGGGCTGTGCACGGTGTCGTCGATCAGGTCGGCAAAGGCGTCGTCGTCTGCGTCGTCGTCCTGGGCGGCCACCCTGGCCGCTACAGGCTTGGGTGCGGCCTTGCGTGGCGGCTCCTCCACATGCAGGTCGGCAAAATCATCTTCGTCGTCTTCCTGTTCTTCCGGCTCCGGCGGTGGCGGCGGGGCCAGGCGGGCATGAAGCTGACGAGCGAGATCGCCGATTTCGTCCTGGCGCTCGATGGCCGGGGTATAGGGGTGCGGGTCACGCAGCCAGACACGCAATTGCAGCAGCGGCGTCGAGATGAAGCGGCCCAGGCGCAGGCTGAGGGTAAGCGCCAGCGCCAGCAGGATGGCCGCGAGAATGCCCATGCTCTGCAGGCTGATCAGCATCGGTTGCTGGAACTGGCTCATGTCCAGGCTGATGCGCAGTTGCCCGGCGGTCACGTCCTGGAAGGTGATCTTGGTCTGGTAGACCCCTTCGGCCTCGCCCAGCAGGCTGTTTTTTGGCCGTTGCCCGGCCTCGGCGAGGATTCGGTTGTCGACGCTGTAGATCGCCGCGTGGGCCACCAGCGGGTTCTTCACCAGATTGCCCAGCAGCACGTTGAGGCTGAGGATGTCGTTGGACACCAGCAGCTCGGTAGCCGAGGTCGCGGTCTGCACGGTCAGGCTCTGGCCGACGGCATCGGCCTGCTCGTGCATGGCCTGCTTGAACTGCAGGCCCATCACGCAGGCATAGATCACCAAGGCCAGCGCCACCAGGAAAATGTTGTGGCTGGCGATGCGCAATGCCAGGGGAATACGACGCTGGCGCAGGGCTCGGAAGATCATCAGAAAGAAGTTGTCGGTTTTGACAGGCGTGGGCCGGTTCACAGAGCGCGGCTCTTTATGGCGGAAAAGATGCTGGGCAGTATAGCGACCCGCGTTTTGTCGGCAAAGTATCGATGGCGCCCGATGGTCATGGAAAGTGGGTAGAATGCGCATTTTTCATCGAGTTGGAGCCCGGTCTTGCGCGAAATCGTCCTGATCAACATCACTGGTGAAGACCGTCCGGGTCTCACTGCGGCCATCACCGGCGTCCTGCTCCAGGGCGGTGTGAACATCCTCGACATCGGTCTTGCGGTCATGCATGGCACGTTGTCGTTCGGCATTCTGGTCGATATTCCCGACAATGAAGTCGCTACCGGCCTGCTGCAAGGGGTGCAGTCCAAGGCCCATGAGCTGAACCTGCAGGCGCGCTACACGCCAATCTCCGAGGCAGACTACCAGCAATGGGTGGACGGCCATGGCGACAATCGCCACATCGTCACGTTGCTCAGCCGCAAGGTCACGCCCGAACAGTTGCAGCGGGTGAGTGCGGTCATCAGCCAATACGGCCTGACCATCGAGCGGATCGAGCGCCTCTCGGCACGTGTGGCGCTCGACGCCAGCACCGACAAGAGCCGCGCCTGCCTGGAAATCTCCGTGCGCGGTGAACCGACCGACGCCCAGTCCCTGCGCGCCGATTTCTTCGCATTGTCGGCCGAGCAGGGTATCGACATCGCCTTCCAGCAGGATGACCTGTTCCGTCGCAATCGCCGCCTGGCGGTGTTCGACATGGATTCGACGCTGATCGAAGCCGAGGTGATCGACGAGTTGGCCAAGGCTGCAGGTGTCGGCGAACAGGTTTCGGCGATTACCGAGCGCGCCATGCGTGGCGAGCTGGATTTCCGTGCCAGCTTCAAGGAGCGCATGGCATTGCTCAAGGGCCTGGACGTCGGCGTGCTGGACGAAATCGGCGCTTCTCTGCGCCTGACCGAAGGTGCCGAACACCTGTTCGCCGAACTCAAGCGCCTGGGCTACAAGACTGCAATCCTCTCCGGCGGTTTTTCCTACTTCGCCAAGCAGGTGCAGGCACGCCTTGGCATCGACTATGTGTTCGCCAATGAGCTGGAAGTGGTGGATGGCAAGGTTACGGGCGTGGCGATCGAGCCGATCGTCGATGCCCAGCGCAAGGCTGACCTGCTGCAGGAGCTGGCGCACAAGGAAGGGTTGCAACTGGAGCAGACCATCGCCGTGGGCGACGGCGCCAACGACCTGCCGATGCTGTCGCTGGCCGGCCTAGGCGTGGCCTTCCGCGCCAAGCCGCTGGTGCGTCAGTCTGCCAAACAGGCGATTTCCACGCTGGGGCTGGATGGCGTGCTGTATCTGCTGGGCTGGCGTGACCGCGACGGGCGCGTGTGAACCGTTGAAACAGCGGGGCTGCATAGCAGCCCCAGCGATGCTGGGTCAGCCCTGTACCGGCAGCGCCAGTTGCTCGCCCATGCGCACGGCAGACCCGGCGCCCAGGGCTTCGGCCCATTTCACCTGCTCTGGCCCGAACAGCACGATCGCGGTCGAACCCAGCTTGAAACGCCCCAGTTCCGCGCCTTTTTCCAGATGGATCGGCGCGCGGCTGGCTTCGTCGTAGCGGAAGGTCTTCAGCTCGCGCTTGGGCGGTGTGACCAGCCCGGCCCAGACTGTCTCGATCGAGGCAACGATCATCGCACCCACCAGCACCACCGCCATCGGCCCGCGTTCGGTATCGAACAGGCAAACCACGCGCTCGTTGCGGGCGAACAGCTCGGGGACGTTCTCAGCCGTGGTCTGGTTGACCGAGAACAGGCGGCCCGGCACGTAGACCATCTCACGCAGGGTGCCGGCCAGCGGCATGTGCACGCGATGGTAGTCCTTCGGCGACAGGTAGATGGTGGCGAACTCGCCGCCCATGAACGGCGCGGCCAGCGCCGGGTCGCCGCCGAGCAGCTCGAGGGCGCTGAAGCTGTGGCCCTTGGCCTGGAAAATACGGCCGTGCTCGATCGGACCGAGCTGGCTGACCGCACCGTCGGCCGGACACAGGATCGCGCCCGGGGTTTCATCCAGGGGGCGCGCGCCCGGCTTGAGGGCGCGGGTGAAGAAGGCGTTGAAGTGCTCGTAGGCAGTGAGGTCCTCGACCAGCGCCTCGGACATGTTCACCTGGTAGCGTTTGGCGAACCAGGCGGTGAAGGCATTCTTGAACCAGCGTGCGCGGCACTCGGCGACGCAGCCGGCCAGGCGCGACAGCAGGTGGTGCGGCAGCAGGTGCTGGCTGATGATGAACAGACGGGATTTCATGCAGTTTCCTTAAACTTCTACAGGCGTGTCCGGGTGATTGCCCCACTCGCTCCACGAGCCGGCGTAGGCCTTGACCCGTGGATAGCCGAGTGACTTGGCCACCAGGTAGGTGAATCCGGAGCGACGGTGGGTCTGGCAGTGGGTGATCACTTCCTTGTCAGGGGTGATGCCCAATTGCTGCAGTACTTCGGCGATGTCCTTGCGAATGCGCAGGTGGTCGTTGAGGTCCATGCCTGCAGTCCACTCGAAGTTGACCGCGCCGGGGATGTGGCCGGCCTTGGCTGCCAGGACCTTCTCGCCGTTGAATTCCTGCGGGCCGCGGGCGTCCCAGACCACCAGGTCGTCGGCGCCCAGGCGGCTTTGCAGGTATTCGCGGGTGGCGGTGGGTTCGGCGCGCAGGCGCAGGCGCACAGGCGTACTGGCGGCTGCTGGCACTTCAGTGACGAGCTTGTCCGCAGGCCAGGCCTGGATGCCGCCGTTGAGGTAGTGGTAGCGCGCGTGGCCGATCACGTCGAGCAGCCAGATGAAGCGCCCGGCCCAGCCGCCGCCTTCGTCGTCGTATACCACGTACACTGCGTCGTCTCGGTGGCCTAGCTCGCTGAACAGCTTTTCCAGGTCGGCCTGGGCCGGCAGCAGGCCGGGAGCCGGAGGCTGGCCCAGCTGCGTGCGCTTGCCCTCGACGAACCGCGCGCCTGGGATGTGGCCGCTGACATAGCGGTTGGCGCTGCTCAGGTCGACCAGGATCAGCTCGGGCGCATCCAGGCGTGGCAGCAGGTCGGCGGCTTCGATCACCAGGGGCAAGCCGGAAAAATCAGTCATCCACGGTCTCCGGGGAGCAAGGGAGGTGCGATTGTAGCGCAAGGTTCAGGCATTGCGGTTGGCGAAGCTGGCCAGCGCGCGCTCGATACATTGTGCGGTTTTTCCGAAGGCCTGCACGCTCACGTCCGCAAGCGGCCTGCCGCCCTGGTCGGCGATCGCCAGCATCAATACCTGGTCGTTCACGGCCAGCGAGCGCAGCAGCAAGTGCTCGCTGGGGAACAACGCACGCAGCGGTGCGGGCAGCAGGGCGGAAAACTGGGCATGATTGTCGGGCGTCAGGCGCAGTTGCGAGGCTTTGCTCAGCAGTTTTTGCAGCAGCTTGCTCTGGCCTGGTGCCAATGTCAGCGCTGAGGCTTCGCGCGGCAACCCGGCGCTCTGCTGTACGCGCAGGCAGTCATTGGGTTTGTCGAGCAGCAGCAACAGCACCCGCTGCATGCCGCAAGCCAGCAGTGCCTCGCGCGCCTGGGTGGCCAGGTGCACGGTGTTGGTGAACGGGCTGGGCTGGGCCAGCAGGTCGCCACACAGCGTGCGCCAGCGTTGCAGGTCCTGGGCAGGTGGCGGTGGCGGGGTGAGCATGTCTGGGTGCGGGCGCCGCTGCTGCCAGGGCCAGATCAGCGCCTCGGCCGGGTGGAACAGTGCATGCCGGGCATGGTGGCGCGCGCTGGCCGCTGCTTGCTGGTGCACTTGCTGTTGCACATCATCCAGCGTGGTTTGCAGGTACATGGCGGTGAGCAGTTGCCAGCGCAGCAAGTGCGGGTTGTCCCAGCCGACCTGCGCCGACAGCGCCAGGCCGTTGGCCAGCAACACGGTGTTGGCCGGCTGGTTGAACCAGCGGCGCAGCCCGGGCTCTTCGTCCAGTCGATGCTGCTTGCTCAACTCGTCAGGCTCGCGGGCGATGTTCAGTACCTGGGCCAGTTGTTCGCGTTCTTCGAGCAGCAGGCGATAACCCTGGGTGACCCATTCCGGCAGGCGCCAGTGGGTGGCGACGGCGCGGCACAACTCCATGATGCGCACGCCGAACAGTGCATGCTCCACCTCTGAAGCCTCTTCACCCTTGTGAATGACCCGCAGTTCCCAGGTGTCGAGCAGCTTGGGGTAAGCCAGGGCCAGTGCCCACAGTGGCGAGAGGAACAGCAGGCTGCCCCAGTGGATTTCCTGCCACAGGCGCGCCAGGCGGCTGGCGAACAGGCCGTTGGCTTGCTGGGTGGCGTGCTGGCTGATCAGCAGGAATTGGCGCAGCACCGGCGGAATGTCGTCTCCCGGTATCGATGGCAGCCGCCCCATCAGTTGCAGGATGCGGCTCAGGCCCAGGCGGTTCAGGGCGATTTCCAGGCTTTCGGCGGGCTCGGCCTGGCTGGCATGGTTCGGGTGATTGGCTTCGCGCATCACGCACAGCACCAGCGACGGGCTGTCCTGCATCAGTTCGGCGATGTCGCGCAGCGAGCGGCGATTGTCGTTGATGGCCGCCAGAACCCGGTCATGACTCTCTTTGGGCACCGGCACGCGGATGCCGTCGAGCAGCCTTACCCAGGCGTCTAGAGAGGAGGGGATCTGCGCTGGCACCTTGGTTTCGATTGGCATTTTGACATCAGTCCAAACTGGCTTTTCGCATTGAGTGGCTATAGTCTGGCGCAGTTCTGCCGATAAGGAGAAGAAGAGTTTCCAAGCTTCCGCCCCTGACCCTGACCACGACAGCAAGTGCTTCCAATCTATGGCTAAAATTATCGGCATCATCGTCGTATTCGCGAGTGTCCTCGGCGGATACGTCCTCTCCCACGGCAAGATCGCGGCGCTGATCCAGCCGTTCGAAGTGCTGATCATCGGCGGTGCGGCCTTTGGCGCGTTTCTCCAGGCCAACCCTGGCTACATGACCATGCACGTCATGAAGAAGTCGCTGAAGATGTTCGGCAGCCGCTTCACCCATACGTTCTACCTGGAAGTGTTGGGCCTGATCTACGAGATTCTCAACAAGAGTCGCCGCGAGGGCATGATGGCCATCGAGGGTGACATCGAGGATCCCGCGGCCAGCCCGATCTTCGCCAAGTACCCTGCGGTCATGGGCGATGCGCGGATGACCGCGTTCGTCTGCGACTACCTGCGCATCATGTCGACCGGCAACATGGCACCCCATGAGCTCGAAGGCCTGTTCGACATGGAGCTGCTGAGCCTGAAGGAAGATCTCGAGCACCCATCCCATGCGGTGACCAGCGTTGCCGACGCCATGCCCGGCTTCGGTATCGTGGCGGCGGTACTCGGCATCGTGGTGACCATGGCCTCGCTGGGCGATGGCGACCAGAAATCCATCGGCCTGCACGTCGGTGCTGCGCTGGTCGGGACCTTCTTCGGTATTCTCGCGGCCTATGGTTTCTTCGGCCCGCTGGCCAACTGCCTGCGCCACGACGCCAAGGAAGAACTGAACGTCTACGAGGCGATCAAGGCTTCGCTGGTGGCCTCGGCGTCCGGCATGCCGCCGTCGCTGGCCGTCGAGTTCGGGCGCAAGGTGCTGTACCCGGCGCACCGTCCGAGCTTTGCCGAACTGGAACAAGCGGTTCGCGGTCGCTAAGCCATGGAGAACAATCAGCCCATCATCGTCAAGCGCGTCAAGCGCTACGGCGACGGCCACCATGGCGGCTCCTGGAAGATCGCCTTCGCCGACTTCGCCACGGCGATGATGGCGTTCTTCCTGGTGCTGTGGTTGCTGTCCACGGCCACCCCGGAGCAGAAGATCGCCATCGCCGGCTACTTCAAGGATCCGATTGGCTTCTCCGAAAGCGGTACGCCCTACGTCATCGACCTGGGCGGCTCGCCGCAGCTGGCCCCGGAAAAGACCATCAACCCGGAGGAGAAGTCCGAGCCGACGCCTGACACCAGCGTGCAGATGGACAAGGACCGGATCGAGACCATGGCCGACCAGGTCGAGCAGGAGCGGCTGCAACTGCTGCTGCAGGAGCTGCAGAACAAGGTCGAGGAAAATCCGCAGCTGCAGAAGTTCAAGGACCAGATCCTGTTCGAGATCACCCAGGACGGCCTGCGCATCCAGATCATGGACGCCGAGAACCGGCCGATGTTCGACCTCGGCAGTGCGCGCCTGAAGCCCTACTTCGAAGACATCCTGCTGGCCATGGCCGACACCATCAAGGCCGTGCCGAACAAGATCAGCGTCAGCGGCCACACCGATGCCAAGCCTTATGCCGGTACCGGTGATTTCGGCAACTGGGAGCTGTCGGCCAACCGTGCCAACGCCGCGCGGCGTGCGCTGGTGGCGGGTGGTTATCCGGATGGCCAGGTGGCGCGAGTGGTGGGTTACGCCTCGTCGTCGCTGTTCGACCGCGAAAACCCGTTCAACCCGGTCAACCGCCGGATCGACATCATCGTACTGACCAAAAAAGCGCAGCGGGATATCGAGGGCGAGCAGGGTACACCTGAGGCACCGGCCAACCCAACCCCGCCTGCCGATGCGGCGCCAGGAGCACCTGGTGCCTCCGCCGCGCCGGCCGATGGCTCGACGCCGATGCAGCCGCGTGAGCTGCGCCAGAAGCTGAACATCTTCGAGGATGGCGTGCTGAAGATGGACGAGCCCAAGGAAAACTGAGTTCGTCATCTGCAGGAGCGGCGCAACGCCGCTCCTGCATCTTCAGTAGGTGTCTTGCGTCAGGCTTGCCACGATCGAGCGGTAGCTGTGCATCCGCTGCGCCGAGATACGCCCTTCCTCCAGACCTTTGAGCAACGCGCAGCCGGGCTCGCGGTCATGCTTGCAGTCGCGGAAGCGACAGTTGCCGAGCAGGTCGCGGAACTCGATGAAGCCCGCTTCCACATCGTCACGGCTGACATGCGCCAAGCCAAACTCGCGGATACCGGGGGAGTCGATCAGGTCGCCGCCGTTGGGGAAGTGGTAGAGCCGTGCGGTGGTGGTGGTGTGGGTACCCTGGCCCGACCACTCCGACAGATCGCCCACCCGCGTCTGCGCCTGCGGCAGCAGGCTGTTGACCAGCGACGACTTGCCCACGCCCGACTGCCCGACGAACACGCTGATGTGCTCGTCCAGTGTCTGCTGCAGGCGCTGCATGCCATCGCCGTGGTGTGCGGACACTTCGAGCAGCGGGTAACCGAGATCGCGGTACACCGCTAGCAGCGCATTGAGCGTCGCTGCGTTGTCGTCGTTGATCAGGTCGGCCTTGTTCAGCAACAGCAGCGGGCGGATGCCAGCGTGCTCGGCTGCAACCAGGTAGCGGTCGATGAGATTGGCCTGGGGCTCGGGTGCCGGGGCGAAGACGATCACGGTCAGGTCGACGTTGGCCGCGACCGGCTTGAGCTGGCCGTGGTTGTTCGGCCGGCACAGCTCGGTGCTGCGCGGCATCTGCGCGACGATCACACCGTTGCCCTGGTTGCCGGCCCGCCAGACCACCTTGTCGCCTGTGACCAGGGCAGGCAGGTTGGCGCGCAAGTGGCAGCGGAACACCTGGCCTGCGACGTCGCCGTCCTGGGCCTCGACCTCGACCGTGACGCCGAAGTGGGCGATCACCAGGCCCAGTTGTTCGGGCCCCAGGTCGCCGCCTTCGAGCTCTTGCAGGGCGTGCTGCTCGCGTTTGGCGGCGCGGGCGGCGCGTTCACCCTGGATCTTTTCGATGCGCCAGTTCTGGCGGCGGTTGAGCTGGCGTTTGGCCATGGAGGTTCCGTGTTGGCGGGGCAAAAGAAAACGGCAGGCAGTTTAGCACGCTCCACTAGGCTAATATGTTGGCCTATTCGAGGAGCTCATTCATGCACAACCCACAGAACCTGATCTGGATCGATCTGGAGATGACCGGCCTGGATCCGGACAACGACGTCATCATCGAGATGGCCACTATCGTCACCGACAGCGAGCTGAACACCCTGGCCGAAGGCCCGGTGATCGCCATTCATCACAGCGACGAAGTCCTGGCGCGCATGGACGAGTGGAACACCCGTACCCATGGCGCCTCGGGGCTGACCCAGCGCGTGCGCGAAAGCCGTATCGACATGGCCGAAGCCGAAGCCCAGACCATCGCCTTTCTCGAGCAGTGGGTACCGAAGGGCAAGTCACCCATCTGCGGCAACAGCATCTGTCAGGACCGCCGCTTCCTCTATCGTCACATGCGCGCGCTGGAAGGCTACTTCCACTACCGCAACCTCGATGTCTCCACGCTCAAGGAGCTCGCTGCGCGCTGGGCGCCGGACGTGCGCGACAGCTTCAAGAAAGGCAGCACCCACCTGGCACTGGATGACATCCGCGAGTCGATCGCCGAGCTGCGTCACTATCGCGAGCATTTCATCAAGGTCTGATGAATCAGGGGGCGTGCATACGCCCCCTTTTGGTGCCACGCGCGACTGAGTAGACTGCGCGCCTTTTCTCGCACGGATCTGCGCCATGCTGTTGATGCTCTACCTCATCGCCATCACTGCCGAAGCCATGACTGGCGCCTTGTCTGCTGGTCGGCGCGGCATGGACTGGTTCGGCGTGGTACTGATCGCCTGCATCACCGCCCTGGGTGGCGGCTCGGTGCGCGACGTACTGCTTGGGCACTACCCGCTGACCTGGGTGAAGCACCCCGAATACCTGGTGCTGACCAGTTTCGCCGCATTGCTGACGATCTTCATCGCGCCGCTGATGCGTCACCTGCGCTCGCTGTTCCTGGTCCTCGACGCCCTCGGATTGGTGGCCTTCACCTTGATTGGCTGCATGACTGCACTGGAAATGGGCCAGGGGATGCTGGTGGCGTCGATCAGCGGGGTGATCACCGGTGTGTTCGGCGGGATCCTGCGCGATATCTTCTGCAACGACATTCCGCTGGTGTTTCGTCGGGAGCTGTATGCCAGCGTGTCGTTCGCTGCGGCCTGGTTCTATCTGGGTTGCGTGTACTTCAAGGTGCCGGCCGAGCAGGCGATGCTGCTGACGCTGTTTGGCGGCTTCCTCTTGCGTTTGCTGGCCATCCGCTTTCACTGGGAAATGCCCAAGTTCCACTACAACGACGAGCATTGAGTCTTCGGGATCGAATGCGGCCTTTTCACGGGCAAGCCCGCTCTCACTGTGGGAGCGGGCTTGCCCGCGAAAAGTTGTACTTTGCCTGTCAGCCCGCCGCCTCGTGCCGCGCCAACGCCCACTCCACGTGCTCCCTGACCAATGCCGAAGGATGCTCGCGCCGCGCTTTCAGGGCCTCGAGCACGGCGATCGTCGAAGGTGCATTGCCCAGCCCGACCGCCAGGTTGCGCAGCCAGCGCTCGTAACCGGCGCGACGTAGCGGCGAGCCTTCGGTGCGGCTGAGAAAGGTCTTTTCGTCCCACAGGAACAGTGCCGCCAGCTCGGCGTTGTCCAGCCCGTGGCGAGGCTTGAAGTCGTCCTCGCCGGTCGATTTGGCGAAGCGGTTCCAGGGGCAGACGATCTGGCAGTCGTCGCAACCGAACACCCGGTTGCCGATCAGAGGTCGCAGCTCCAGCGGGATCGCGTCCTTGAGCTCGATGGTGAGGTACGAGATGCAGCGTCGCGCATCGAGCTGGTAGGGCCCGACGAAGGCCGCGGTGGGGCAGATGTCCAGGCACGCCTGGCAGCGCCCGCAATGCTCGCTGGTCTGGGCTTCGTCGGCGGGCAGTGGCAGATCGACAAACAGCTCGGCGAGGAAGAAGTAGCTGCCCGCCTTACGGTTGAGCAGCAGGGTGTTCTTGCCGATCCAGCCGAGCCCGGCCTGTTGGGCGATGGCCTTTTCCAGTACCGGAGCGCTGTCGACGAAAGCGCGGTAGCCGAAGGGGCCGATGGTTTCCTGGATGCGGTCGGCCAGGTGCTGCACGCGCTTGCGCACCAGCTTGTGGTAGTCGCGGCCCAGTGCGTAGCGAGAGATATAGGCTTTTTCCGGTTGAGCCAGGCGCTGGGCCATCTGCGTATCGCCGGGCAGATAGTCCATGCGCAGCGAAACCACCCGCAAGGTGCCGGGGATCAGTTCGGCAGGGCGCGAACGTTTCGTGCCGTGCGCTGCCATATAGTCCATCTCGCCGTGATGGCCAGCCTCAAGCCAGCGCTGCAAGTGCTGTTCATGCTCGCCAAGCTCGACATCGGCGATGCCCACGTGGGCAAAACCGAGTTCGCGGCCCCAATCCTTGATCGATTGGGCCAGTACTGGGAGGTCTAGAGAGGAGGCGGACATTGATGGACAAGGCATTGCAGGCTCAGGTGCGTATAATTCTGCCAGACATCGGAGCCTTTGACCCCATGCCTCAGACCAAACACCACGCCAATACCGCGCAAACGCTCAGCAGCGTGACCGTCGCGCACCTGCCTGCGCGGCCAGCAACTGCCCACAAGGGCGATTTTGGCCATGTGCTGGTGGTTGGCGGCGACTTGGGTACCGGCGGCGCCGTACTGCTCAGTGCCGAGGCGGCGCTGCGCTGTGGTGCCGGGCTGGTCAGCGTGGCGACACGCCCCGAGCATGTGGGCGCGAGCCTCAGCCGCCTGCCGGAAACCATGTGCCTGGGCGTCAGTTCGGCCAACCAGTTGATGGCGGTGCTGGAGCGCGCTTCGGTGCTGGTGGTCGGGCCTGGTCTTGGCCAGGCGGCCTGGGGCCGCAGCCTGCTGTCGGCAGTCGCCAATGCACACCTGCCGCAGGTCTGGGACGCCGATGCGCTCAACTTGCTGGCGCGTACGCCCCTGGCCTTGCCGGGCGGCAGCATCCTGACCCCGCATCCTGGGGAGGCTGCGCGTTTGCTGGGCGTTTCCACCGAGGCCGTGCAGGTCGACCGGCCCGGGGCTGCGCGTAAACTGGCGCGTCGCTATGACAGTGTCTGCGTGCTCAAGGGCGCCGGAACCCTGGTCGCCGACCCGAGCGGCCAGTTGCGGCTGTGCGAGCGAGGCCACCCGGCCATGGCCGGCGCCGGCCTGGGTGATGTGCTGACCGGCGTGCTGGCCGCGTTGCTCGCCCAGGGCCTGGACGCCTGGCAGGCGGCGGGCCTGGGCGTCTGGTTACACGCCTGCGCTGGCGAACGCCTGGGCGCGCAGGGCAGAGGTCTGGCGGCCAGCGATCTGGCTCCGGTCATTCGAGAATTGTTGGAGGAACATTCAGCGTGTCAGGCATAACCCTGTTTCTGGCCGACGAGCCGGCCACCGTTGCGTTCGGCGCAGCGCTCGCCAAGGTCACCGGCGGCCATGGCGTGATCTTTCTGGAAGGCGACCTGGGCGCCGGCAAGACTACCTTGTCGCGAGGCCTGATCCGTGGATTGGGCCACACTGGCGCAGTAAAAAGCCCGACCTTCACCGTGGTCGAACCTTATGAAATAGGCGATATCCGCGCCTTCCATTTCGACCTTTACCGCCTGGTCGATCCAGAAGAGCTAGAGTTCATGGGAATTCGCGATTATTTCGAAGGCGATCCGCTGTGTCTTTTCGAATGGCCGCAGAAGGGCGCGGGCGTTTTGCCAAAGCCCGACCTGACCATTACCATAAGCCCCCAGGCGGGCGGCCGCTCGCTGAACCTGTCGCCGCAGGGGGCTCGCGGCGAAGCCTGGTGTGCCGCTCTGGCTGCCGAAAACAAATCGTAAGTGGGGAAAGGTATGCTGCGCATTCGCGCACTGGTCGCCGTCGTTGGACTGCTGCTGACAGCGGTGACCGTTGACGCTCTGGCCGTCACACAAGTCAAGAGCATGCGCCTGTGGCGCGCGCCGGACAACACGCGCCTGGTCTTCGACCTGTCGGGCCCGGTGCAGCACAGCGTCTTCACGCTCAGCGCGCCTGATCGCCTGGTCATCGACATCAATGGTGCGACGCTCGCCTCGCCATTGAACGTCTCCACCTCGAACACGCCTATCACCAGCGTGCGCTCGGCCCAGCGTACCGCCACCGACCTGCGCGTGGTGGTCGACCTGAAAAAGGCTGTCACGCCCAAAAGCTTCACCCTTGCACCCAACGCCCAGTACGGCAATCGCCTGGTGGTCGACCTGTACGACCAGGAAGCCGATGCGGTTGCCGCCAGCAACCCCACGCCGCCGCCGGTCACCCAGGCGCCAGCCACCACGCCCGCAGTACCGGTGACACCGGCGCAACCGGCGATCAAGTTGCCGCCGGTGCCCAACGGCAAGCGTGACATCGTGGTCGCCATCGACGCCGGCCATGGCGGGGAAGACCCTGGCGCCTCCGGCTCGCGTGGCCAGCACGAGAAAGACATCGTGCTCGATATCGCGCGCGAGCTTCAGCGCCAGATCAACACCGAGAAAGGTTATCGCGCCGAACTGACCCGGACCGGCGACTACTTCATTCCGTTGCGCAAGCGCACCGAGATTGCCCGCAAGAAGGGCGCTGACCTGTTTATCTCCATCCACGCCGACGCCGCGCCGTCGAAAGCGGCCTTCGGCGCCTCGGTATTTGCCCTGTCCGACCGTGGCGCTACCTCCGAGACCGCGCGCTGGCTGGCCGACAGCGAGAACCGCTCCGACCTTATCGGCGGTGCCGGTAACGTCAGCCTCGATGACAAGGACCGCATGCTTGCCGGTGTGCTGCTCGACCTCTCGATGACGGCAACGCTCAGTTCCAGCCTCAACGTGGGCCAGAAAGTGCTGGGCAACATGGGCCGCATCACGCCGCTGCACAAGCAGCGCGTGGAACAGGCGGGATTCATGGTGCTGAAGTCGCCGGACATTCCGTCGATCCTGGTCGAGACCGGTTTCATCTCAAACGCCAACGAAGCCAACAAGCTGGCAACCAAGAGTCACCAGCAGGCGCTGGCCCGCTCGATTCATAGCGGTGTGCGTCAGTTCTTCCAGCAGAACCCGCCGCCAGGCACCTACATCGCCTGGTTGCGCGATTCCGGCAAGATCGCCCAGGGTCCACGTGAACACAGCGTGCGCCCGGGCGAGACGCTGGCGATGATCGCCGTGCGTTATCAGGTCAGCGTTGCCAGCCTGCGTAGCACCAACAACCTCAAGAGCGATGAGCTCAAGGTCGGTCAGCACCTCGACATTCCGGCCACCACCCTGGCGTCCCAGCAATGAGTGGTGATTCGCGAATCCAGCTGCTCAGCCCGCGGCTGGCCAACCAGATCGCCGCCGGCGAGGTGGTCGAACGCCCTGCGTCGGTGGCCAAGGAGCTGCTGGAGAACAGCCTGGATTCCGGTGCCCGGCGCATCGACGTGGATGTCGAACAGGGCGGCGTGAAGCTGCTGCGCGTGCGTGACGATGGCAGTGGCATCGCCCCGGACGACCTGCCTCTGGCGCTGGCGCGCCACGCGACCAGCAAGATCCGCGAGCTGGAAGACCTCGAGGGCGTGCTCAGCCTGGGCTTTCGTGGCGAGGCACTTGCGTCGATCAGTTCGGTGGCGCGCCTGACCCTGACCTCGCGTACCGCCAATGCCAGCGAAGCCTGGCAGGTCGAGACCGAGGGCCGAGACATGCTCCCGCGTGTGCAGCCGGCGGCGCACCCCATCGGTACTTCGGTCGAAGTACGCGACCTGTTCTTCAATACCCCGGCCCGGCGCAAGTTCCTCAAGGCCGAGAAAACCGAATTCGATCATCTGCAGGAAGTGATCCGGCGCCTGGCGCTGGCGCGCTTTGATGTGGGCTTTCACCTGCGCCACAACGGCAAGAGCATCCTCAGCCTGCATGAGGCGCCCGACGAGCTGTCGCGCGCGCGGCGGGTCGGGGCGATCTGCGGGCCAGGCTTCCTCGAGCAGGCGCTGCCGATCGAGGTAGAGCGCAATGGCCTGCGCCTGTGGGGCTGGGTCGGCTTGCCGACCTTCTCGCGCAGCCAGGCAGACCTGCAGTACTTCTTCGTCAATGGTCGTGCGGTGCGCGACAAACTGGTCGCCCACGCGGTGCGCCAGGCCTATCGCGACGTGCTGTTCAACGGGCGGCACCCGACCTTCGTGCTGTTCCTGGAACTCGATCCCACCGGTGTCGATGTCAACGTGCACCCGACCAAGCACGAAGTGCGCTTTCGTGAAGGGCGGATGGTCCACGACTTCCTGTACGGCACCTTGCACCGTGCGCTGGCCGATGTGCGCCCCGAGGATCAACTCGCGGCGCCGGCGGCAACGACCGAGATCGTGCGCCCCAGCGGCTTGCAGGCCGGTGAGTTCGGCCCCCAGGGCGAGATGCGCCTGGCCGCCTCGGTGCTCGAACAGCCCCAGGCGCAGCAGCAGCCGTCGTTCTCCAGCGGTGGTGCGGGCGCAGGCTACCAGTACCAATACACGCCACGCCCGTCGCAGCCGGTGCCGGCAGCAGAGGCGCAAGCAGTCTACCGCGAGTACTTCGCCCCGCTGGAGACCAGCGCCCAGCCTCCTGTGGCGCTGCCGGAAAGCCAGGGTGACATTCCCCCGCTGGGCTATGCCCTGGCTCAGCTCAAGGGTATCTACATCCTCGCCGAGAACGCCGTGGGCCTGGTGCTGGTAGACATGCACGCCGCCCACGAGCGGATCATGTACGAGCGCCTGAAGCTGGCGATGGCCAGCGAAGGGCTCAGTGGCCAGCCGCTGCTGGTGCCCGAGTCACTGGCGGTGAGCCAGCGTGAGGCCGACTGCGCCGAGGAGCATGCCCAGACCTTCCAGCGCCTGGGCTTCGAGCTGCAGCGCCTGGGCCCGGAAACCCTGGCGATCCGCCAGATCCCCGCGTTGCTCAAGCAGGCCGAGGCCAACCGCCTGGTGCAGGATGTACTCGCCGATCTCATGGAGTACGGCACCAGCGACCGCATTCAGGCGCACATCAACGAGCTGCTCGGCACCATGGCCTGCCACGGTGCGGTGCGTGCCAACCGACGCCTGGCGATCCCGGAGATGAACGCCTTGCTGCGTGACATGGAGAACACCGAGCGCAGCGGCCAGTGCAACCACGGCCGACCGACCTGGACCCAGATGGGCCTGGATGATCTGGACAAACTTTTCCTGCGCGGTCGATGACATGAGTGGCAAGCCCCCAGCGATTTTTCTCATGGGCCCGACGGCTGCCGGCAAGACCGACCTGGCCATTGCCCTTACACAGTCCCTGCCTTGCGAGCTGATCAGCGTCGACTCGGCCATGGTCTACCGCGGCATGGACATCGGCACCGCCAAGCCTTCGCCAGAGGTGCTGGCTGCCCATCCGCACCGGCTGGTAGACATCCGCGACCCGGCCGAGAGCTATTCGGCGGCGCAATTCTGTGGCGATGCGCTGCAGGCCATGGCCGAGATCACTGCGCGTGGCAAGATCCCGCTGCTGGTCGGCGGCACCATGCTGTACTACAAGGCGCTGGTGGACGGCCTGGCCGACATGCCGCCCGCTGATGCCGAGGTTCGCGCCGAACTCGAGGCCCAGGCCCGCGAGCTGGGCCTGGGGGAGCTGCACCGGCAGTTGGCCGAGATCGACCCGGTATCGGCGGCGCGCATTCATCCGAACGATCCGCAGCGGTTGATCCGTGCGCTGGAGGTATACCGGGTGAGCGGCGAGAGCATGACCGCCCACCGCGAGCGTCAATCAGCCGAAACCCGCGGTTCAGACGCAGGCGCGGGCGGGCATTTGCCCTATACTGTCGCCAGTCTGGCGATTGCGCCTACAGATCGTCACATTTTGCATGAGCGAATTGCGCTACGATTTTCGCAGATGCTGGAACAGGGCTTCGTCGACGAGGTCCGAGAGCTGCGGGCCAGAAGTGACTTGCATGTCGGGCTGCCGTCTATACGGGCAGTGGGGTACAGGCAGGTATGGGACTATCTGGACAGCAAACTGACAGCCGAGCAGATGCGCGAACGCGGTATCATCGCCACCCGCCAGCTGGCCAAGCGGCAGTTCACCTGGTTGCGTAGCTGGTCCGACGTACACTGGCTGGACAGCCTGGCCTGCGACAATCTGTCCCGCACCTTGAAATACCTGGAATCGGTCTCCATATTGAGCTGAGTCCCTGCAATTGCCGTCTATTCTTGCGACTGACGGCCTTAATGAACGAATTTTTTCAGTTTTTTACTATTGATCCTTACAGGAGTGCGGCATATGTCAAAAGGGCATTCGCTACAAGACCCTTACTTGAACACCTTGAGAAAAGAAAAGGTCCCGGTCTCGATCTACCTGGTCAACGGCATCAAGCTGCAAGGCCAGATCGAATCTTTCGACCAGTTCGTCGTGCTGCTGAAGAACACCGTCAGCCAGATGGTCTACAAGCACGCGATTTCCACTGTCGTACCTGCCCGTCCGGTTCGTCTGCCAAGCCCGTCCGATTCCGAGCACGGCGACAGCGAGCCAGGCAACGCCTGATAGGAGCCTGCATTGTTCTTTGAGCGCCACGGTGGTGGTGAGCGGGCGTTGCTCGTTCACTTGGAAGGTCAGAACCCTGAGGCGCGCGAAGACCCGCAGGAGTTTCAGGAGCTGGCACTGTCGGCCGGAGCGGACATCGTCCACCTGGCCACGGTTGCCCGGCACCAGCCCACAGCCAAGTTTCTGATCGGCAGCGGCAAGGTCGAGGAACTGCGCGACCTGGTCAAGGCCGAAGAAGCCGACCTGGTGATTTTCAATCACACCCTCACGCCCAGTCAGGAGCGCAACCTCGAGCGCGTCTTCGAGTGCCGCGTGCTTGACCGTACCGGTCTGATTCTCGATATCTTCGCCCAACGGGCGCGGACTCACGAAGGCAAGCTGCAGGTCGAACTGGCCCAGCTCGAGCACATGAGCACGCGGCTGGTGCGCGGCTGGACCCACCTTGAGCGACAGAAAGGTGGTATCGGCCTGCGCGGCCCGGGTGAAACCCAGCTTGAAACCGACCGCCGCCTGCTGCGGGTGCGCCTGCGTCAGATCAAGGCGCGTCTGGAGAAGGTGCGCAGCCAACGCGAGCAGGCCCGGCGCGGACGCAAGCGCGCGGACATCCCCTCGGTGTCGCTGGTGGGCTATACCAACGCCGGCAAGTCCACGCTGTTCAACGCCCTGACGCAATCGGAGGTGTACGCGGCCGACCAGTTGTTCGCCACGCTCGACCCGACATTGCGCAGGCTCGAGCTGGACGACCTGGGGCCGATCGTGCTGGCCGACACCGTGGGCTTCATTCGCCACTTGCCGCACAAGCTGGTCGAGGCTTTTCGGGCTACGCTCGAAGAGTCGAGCAACTCCGATCTGCTGCTGCATGTGATCGATGCGCACGAGCCCGAGCGCATGGAGCAGATCGAACAGGTGCTCGCGGTGCTGGGCGAGATCGGTGCCGAAGGCTTGCCGATCCTCGAGGTCTATAACAAACTCGACCTGCTCGAAGATGTCGAGCCGCAGATCCAGCGCGATGCCGACGGCAAGCCGGAGCGGGTCTGGGTTTCGGCCCGCGACGGGCGTGGCCTTGAGCTTGTGGGGCAGGCGATAGCCGAATTGCTGGGGGATGATCTGTTTGTCGGAACCCTGCGCCTGGAACAGCGACTTGCACGCTTGCGCGCGCAATTCTTCGAACTGGGGGCAGTGCAAGGCGAAGAACACGATGAACAGGGCAGCAGCTTGCTGAGCGTGCGTCTGCCCCGGGTCGAGCTCAATCGCCTGATCAGCCGCGCAGGCCTTGAGCCTGAAGTGTTCATCGAGCAACACACTTTGCAATAAATGCCCGTCGAGGTCGCCGGGCAGCCGTGACAGGCATTCTGTAGCATTGGACGGCGCGCCGTGGGCGCGTCTTTGCTTTATCAGATGGAGAGCGCTATGGCTTGGAACGAGCCGGGTGGCAACTCGAACAATCAGGATCCCTGGGGCGGCCGCCGTGGTGGCGGTGGTGGTGGCGACAAGAAGGGACCACCGGATCTCGACGAGGCCTTCCGCAAGCTGCATGACAGCCTGAACGGCATGTTCGGCGGCAGCAAGAAACGCGGTGGCGGTGGTGACCGCAACATCGGCAAGGGTGGCGGCTACGGCTTGCTGGGCATTGGCCTGGCAGTTCTGGCGGCAATCTGGCTGTACAGCGCCGTCTACGTGGTCGACGAGCAGGAGCAGGCCGTGGTGCTGCGCTTCGGCAAGTACTACGAGACCGTGGGGCCGGGCCTGAACATCTACTTCCCGCCGATCGACCGCAAGTACATGGAAAACGTCACGCGTGAGCGTGCGTACACCAAGCAGGGCCAGATGCTCACCGAGGACGAGAACATCGTCGAGGTGCCGCTGACCGTGCAGTACAAGATCAGCAACCTGCAGGACTTCGTTCTCAACGTCGACCAGCCGGAAGTAAGCTTGCAGCACGCCACCGACAGTGCCCTGCGCCATGTCGTGGGCTCCACCTCGATGGACCAGGTGCTGACCGAAGGTCGTGAGCAGATGGCCGTGGATATCCGCGAACGCCTGCAGCGCTTCCTCGACACCTACCGCACCGGTATCACCGTCACCCAGGTCAACGTACAGAGCGCGGCAGCCCCGCGTGAAGTGCAGGAAGCCTTCGACGACGTGATCCGCGCCCGTGAGGACGAGCAGCGTGCGCGCAACCAGGCCGAGTCCTACGCCAATGGCGTGGTGCCTGAGGCCCGTGGTCAGGCGCAGCGCATCATCGAGGATGCCAACGGTTACCGCGATGAAGTGATCGCCCGTGCCAAGGGTGAGGCCGATCGCTTCACCAAGCTGGTCGCCGAGTACCGCAAGGCGCCGGACGTCACCCGTCAGCGTCTGTACCTGGAGACCATGCAGGAGGTGTACAGCAACACCAGCAAGGTCATGGTGGCCACCAAGGACGGGCAGAACAACCTGCTCTACCTGCCACTGGACAAGATGGTCGAAGGCAGCCGCAACACTGCAGCGCCGTCCAGCAGCGTGTCGCCGTCGGTCAACGACGCCGCCACCCGCGCTGTACAGGACCTGCAACAGCAACAACAGCCGCTGCGCACTAGGGAGAGCCGCTGATGAGCAATAAATCGCTGTTCGCCCTGATCGCCGCTGTGGTGCTGGCGATCGTCGCCTGGAACTGCTTCTACATCGTGTCGCAGACCGAGCGCGCGGTATTGCTGCAGTTCGGCCGTGTGGTCCAGGCGGATGTCCAGCCGGGCCTGCATGTGAAGGTTCCGTACGTCAACCAGGTGCGCAAGTTCGACGCCCGTCTGATGACCCTCGACGCCCCGACCCAGCGTTTCCTGACGTTGGAGAAGAAAGCCGTGATGGTCGATGCCTACGCCAAGTGGCGGGTGAAGGACGCCGAGCGTTTCTACACCGCGACCTCGGGTATGAAGCAGATCGCCGACGAGCGTCTGTCGCGTCGTCTGGAAAGCGGCCTGCGTGACCAGTTCGGTAAGCGCACCCTGCATGAGGTGGTATCCGGTGAACGTGACGCGCTGATGGCCGACATCACCGCTTCGTTGAACCGCATGGCCAACAAGGAGCTGGGGATCGAGGTCATCGACGTCCGCGTCAAGGCCATCGACCTGCCGAAGGAAGTCAACCGCAGCGTGTTCGACCGTATGAGCACCGAGCGTGAGCGTGAAGCGCGCGAGCACCGTGCCAAGGGTAACGAGCTGGCTGAAGGTATTCGTGCAGATGCCGATCGTCAGCGCCGTGTGCTGCTGGCTGAAGCCTACCGTGAAGCTGAAGAAACCCGTGGTGATGGCGATGCCCAATCGGCTGCCATCTATGCCAAGGCCTACGGCCAGGACGCTGATTTCTATGTGTTCTACCGCAGCCTGCAGGCTTATCGCGAGAGCTTTGCCAGCAAGAGCGACGTGCTGGTCCTGGATCCGAAGAACGAGTTCTTCCGCTTCCTGGACAAGAGCAAGCCGTAACAGGAAAGACCCCCGCCGGGCAGCTAAAACGCCCGGTGGGGTGCATCCCGAATCAAAAGGGGTGTATGATGAGTCAGCCGGGAAATTCCCGGCTTTTTTGCGTCTGCAAGGTTGATTGGCCCCCGGCTTTTTGACGACTTGGACAGGACGCGCAGTTTTTCGAGGGTGTTGGCACGGCGGCGGCGCTGGGATCGGTGCTGCCTGCTGTTGTGCGCCAATGCCTGCTTCACAGACGGCTAACCTGTTGGGCGGCCGCCCGGACCAGAGGGGAAATGGCGTAATGGCAACGGTAGACCGCTGGCTTCTGCCAGATGGCATCGAGGAAGTACTGCCACCTGAAGCGGCGCGCATCGAGATTGCGCGTCGCCGGGTGTTGGACCTGTTCCAGAGTTGGGGTTATGAACTGGTCGTCACCCCACATATCGAGTACCTGGAGTCGCTGCTTACCGGCGCCGGCCAGGACCTGGATCAGCGTACCTTCAAGGTGGTCGACCCGCAGTCCGGTCGCCTGATGGGTTTCCGTGCCGACTTCACGCCGCAGGTGGCGCGCATCGATGCCCACACCCTGCGCCGCGAAGGCCCGAGCCGCCTGTGCTACGCCGGCAGTGTGCTGCACGCCGAGCCGCGTGCGTTGTCGACTTCGCGCAGCCCGATCCAGTTGGGTGCCGAGTTGTATGGCGACGCCAGTCCGACCAGCGACGTCGAAGTGATCAGCCTGATGCTGACCACCTTGCAACTGACCGACGTTGCCGATGTGCATATGGATCTGGGGCACGTCGGTATCTACCGCGGCCTGGCTCGTGCCGCCGGCCTGTCGGGCGCGGTCGAGCAGCAGTTGTTCGATGCGCTCCAGCGCAAGGCTGTCGATGAAGTTCACGAGCTGACCGCCGACCTGCCGAAAGACCTGGGCAACATGCTGCGTGCCCTGGTCGAACTGTGCGGTGGTCGCGAAGTGCTGGCCGACGCCCGCGTGCGCCTGGGCCGAGCTCCGGCCAGCGTGCTGGCGGCCCTGGACGACCTGCTGGCCATCGCCGATCGCCTGGCGGCGCGTTACCCGGACCTGCCGCTGTACTTCGACCTGGGCGAGCTGCGCGGCTACAACTATCACACCGGCGTGGTGTTCGCGGTGTTCGTACCCGGTGTCGGCCAGTCGATCGCCCAGGGTGGACGCTACGATGACATCGGCGCCGACTTCGGCCGGGCACGTCCGGCCACCGGTTTCTCCACGGATTTGAAGACCCTGGTCACACTGGGGCGAGCGGAGGTCGTATTGCCTTCTGGCGGCATCTGGATGCCGGACAGTGGCGACGCGGCCCTCTGGCAGCAGGTCTGCCAGTTGCGCAACGAGGGCCAGCGTGTGGTCCAGGCACTGCCTGGCCAGCCGCTGAGTGCTGCTCTCGAGGCGGATTGTGATCGGCAATTGATTCAGCAAGACGGGCGCTGGCAGGTTCTGCCGCTGACCCATTGAGATTCTTCGCCGGCAATGGGCCGGCAACCAAGTTGCGTGAATGAGGACAAGTGTTATGGGTAAGAATGTCGTCGTCCTGGGCACCCAGTGGGGTGATGAGGGCAAAGGCAAGATCGTCGATCTGCTGACCGAACATGCTGCCGCCGTCGTGCGTTACCAGGGCGGCCACAACGCGGGCCACACCCTGGTGATCAACGGTGAGAAGACCGTTCTGCACCTGATCCCGTCGGGTATCCTGCGTGAAGGCGTACAGTGCCTGATCGGCAACGGCGTCGTCGTCGCGCCGGACGCCCTGATGCGCGAAATCACCAAGCTGGAAGAGAAGGGCGTACCGGTTCGCGAGCGCCTGCGCATCAGCCCGGCTGCTCCGCTGATCCTGTCGTACCACGTGGCGCTGGACCAGGCCCGTGAAAAGGCCCGTGGCGAAGCCAAGATCGGCACTACCGGCCGTGGTATCGGCCCAGCCTATGAAGACAAAGTCGCCCGTCGCGGCTTGCGCGTGGGCGACCTGTTCCACCGCGAGCGTTTCGCCGCCAAGCTCGGTGAGCTGCTGGACTACCACAACTTCCAGCTGGTCAATTACTACAAAGAGCCGGCCATCGACTTCCAGCAGACCCTCGACGAGTGCATGGCCTATGCCGAGCAGCTCAAGCCGATGATGCTCGACGTCACCGCCGAACTGCACAACCTGCGCCGTGCCGGCAAGGACATCATGTTCGAAGGCGCCCAGGGCTCGCTGCTGGACATCGACCACGGCACCTACCCGTACGTCACCAGCTCGAACACCACCGCTGGCGGCATCTCCACCGGTTCCGGCGTTGGCCCGATGTACCTGGACTACATCCTCGGTATCACCAAGGCCTACACCACCCGCGTGGGTTCCGGTCCGTTCCCGACCGAACTGTTCGACGAAACCGGTGCTACCCTGGCCAAGCGTGGCCATGAGTTCGGCTCCACCACCGGTCGTGCCCGTCGCTGCGGCTGGTTCGATGCCGTGATCCTGCGTCGTGCCATCGACGTCAACAGCATCTCGGGTATCTGCCTGACCAAGCTGGACGTGCTGGACGGTCTGGAAACCATCAACATCTGCGTCGGCTACAAGAACGAGAACGGTGCGGTGATCGACGCGCCTTCCGATGCCGACAGCTACATCGGCCTGGAGCCGGTGTACGAAGAGATGCCAGGCTGGAGCGAGTCGACCCTGGGCGTGAAAGCCCTGGAAGAGCTGCCGCAGGCCGCGCGCAACTACATCAAGCGCATCGAGGAGCTGGTCGGTGCCCCGATCGACATCATCTCCACCGGCCCGGACCGCAACGAGACCATCGTGCTGCGTCATCCGTTCGCCTGATCTGCCTTCTGGCTGATCCTGCGCCGCAGCCCTGCAAGGGGTTGCGGCGTTTTTGTTCCTGGCTGCAGTGGTCTTTCGCGGGTAAGCCCGCTACTACGGTTCATCGGGCTGCTAGACCTTGGCGTATTTCCCTCCTGCTTCAGGCATGACCCTTGCTGTAAGAAGATTCTGTAGATGCCATCAAAGTAATGGCGCCAGAAACACGGGGGTTCAAACGTGTCTGCCATCCTCTCTCTGTTACGAAGCCGCCTCCTGCGGCCTGTTTTTGTTGCACTTGGTATCGCTCTTCTGGTGCAAGTCGTGGTCGCCGTCGTGCTGACCCGCAGCACCGTCACTGCGCTGGAGGCCGACCTGGGCGAACGCCTGGGCGCTGACAGTCGCAAGCTGGCAGGTGAGCTGGAGCAGGCCGGGCAAGATGTGCGCTCCGGTCTCGACAGCCTCTCGGCCAGTACCCGGCAACGCCTGAGCGCGGGGCTTTCCACGCGATTACAGAGCGAACAGCAACAGCTACGCACCACGCTGGAGCAAAGCCTCAAGGAGTCGGCCAACGATATGGCCGAGTTGCTGGCCTCGGTGGCACCGAGGGCGATCTGGGACAATGACGTCCCCACCCTATCTGACTTCGCTCGTCGCGCGCAGCGCAATCCCAACGTGTTGTTCGTGATCTACGACAACGCCGAGGGCGAGCACCTCACCCGTTACCTCAACCGCCAGAACCCGATCAATCAGGCGCTGATGGAAAAGGGTCAGGGCGAGCGGGCGCTGGACAAGGTGCTCGACGCTGCGCGCCGGGATCCATCGGTGTACTTCGTCGAGGCTTCGATCAGCCCCAATGGCGCCCAGATCGGCAAGGTACTCATGGGGGTCTCCACCGCCGCCGTCGATCAAGAGCTCAAGGCGCTCGACCAGCGCTTTGCCGCCCTGATCGCCAGTGGCGAGCAACTGGTCGGCGAGAGCCTCGGCGCTGCCGCGGCCGATAGCGGCAAGACTCTGCAGGCTCGTCTTGAGACCGCGCAGAACAGCGCCACTGCCATGCAGGCAAATACCGCGCAGACGGTTCGCGACGCGGCCGGCGAGCTGCGTTGGCGCATCGGCGTCGGCCTGGTGCTGGTCGGGCTTGGCGTGCTGTTGGTGGTTGCCGTGGTGCTGGGGCGACGGGTGGTCAGCAAGCTGCGCCTGCTCATCGCTGCCCTCGACGACCTGGCCGCCGGGGAGGGCGACCTGACCAAGCGTGTGGCGCTCGACAGCCGTGACGAGATCGGCGACATGGCGTCGGCGGTCAACCGCTTCGTCGACAAGCTTCAGCCGATCGTTCGCGAAGCCGGTGAAGTGGCCCAGCGTACCGGGGTGGAGATCGGCACCATGGCCCAGCGCAATGCGGGGGCCGATGCAGCGGCAGCGTTGCAGCGCGACGAGGTGGCGGCGAGTCTGCGCGACCTGTCGAGCATGGCCGACGAGGCTCAGGCCGAGAGCCATGCCATGCAGGCGGCGTTGCAGCAGGTCGTGGATATCCGCCAGGCTACCGACGAGAACAGTCGCGCCTCGACCCAGCTGGCCAAGCTGATCGAGAAGCTGGCGGGGGAAGTGGAAAGCGGCTCGCAGGTCATCGAGCGCCTCGCCAAGCAGAGCGAGCAGATCGAAGTGGTGCTGACCGTGATCCACGGCATCGCCGAGCAGACCAACCTGCTTGCGCTCAACGCGGCGATCGAGGCGGCGCGTGCCGGTGAGACAGGGCGCGGTTTTGCAGTGGTAGCCGATGAAGTGCGGGCTCTGGCAAGCAAGACGCAGAGCTCCACCGGCGATATCCAGGCGCATATCGTTGCCTTGCAACAGGGGGCGAAAGAGGCTGTGGCCACCATCGGCCAGGCGGGGCGCCAGGCCAGCGAAGGGCTGCTGGTGCTGCGCGATAACGAACGCCGCCAGCAGTCGGTGCAGGCGGCGGTGGAGCAGGTGCATGCCGCCATCGGCCTGGCGACTCGTGCCGCCGAGCAGCAAGCCAGCGGCGCCCAGGCGGTGCGTGGGCGGGTCGAGAATATCCACGCGCAGGCAGAGCGCTCGGCCGAAGTGGTGATGCAGACCACGGCCAGCAGCAAGGTGCTGGATGATCTGGCGGCGCAGTTGAGGGCGAGTCTGGGGCAGTTCAGGGCTTGAGCAGGCGTCAATCCAGATAGGCAGGAGATATCGGTGAATCGCCCGGGGGCGCCAGCATTTTTGTAACGCTGTGCTTGTATCGTCAGCGCCAAGGTGCCGAACCGACCAGGCCGGCCACGGGATAAATACCGCGCGGTAGTATTCGTTAACGTTGTGGCGAATTGATATCGCTCAATGTCCGGCTGTTGCAGCTCCGCTAGGCTCGCACCTTCAGGGGGGGGGCGGCTGCAGCAGCTTCACATTCATGGAGAGAATAATAAATGCAATGGATGGGCGACATGCTGGCGGCGGTTTATGACGCGCGCGATACGCAAACGTTGTTGGAAGAGGTCAAGGCAGCCGCGCGCCGTCTGGGCTTCGATTACTGTGCTTATGGCCTGCGCACGCCGCTGCCTGTCACCAAGCCGCGGATCGTCATGCTCAGCAACTACAGCCGGTCATGGTGTGATCATTACCATGCCAATGGGTACCTGCTCCTTGACCCGACGGTCCGCCACTGTCAGCGCTCGATGCAGCCAGTGGTCTGGGGCGACGAAATATTCGCCGACGCTCCGCAGTTGTGGGATGAGGCACGGCAGGCCGGTCTTCGCCACGGTTGGGCGCAATCGTGTCTGGAGGGGAGCAAGGGCGGGGGGATGCTGACCTTGGCGCGCTCTGGCGAAGGGATCGGCGCCTGTGAGTTGCGTGCCCATGAGACGCGGATGCGCTGGCTGGCGAATGTCGCCCACCAAGGCTTCTCGCGGCTGCTCTCGGACTCCTGGCAACCGCAGCCGCAGTCCCCGCTTTCCGAACGTGAGCGCGAAGTGCTGCGTTGGGCTGCCGATGGCAAGACGCTCAACGAGGTTGCCGACATCCTCACCTTGTCGATTGAAACGGTGAAATTCCACACCCGCAATGCCGGCGCCAAACTGGGCGCTGCGAATCGTACGGCAGCGGTAGCGCGGGCGGCGCTTCTGGGGTTGCTGGCCTAGCGCGAACGCCCTGCGCTTATGTGCAGAAGTACCCTGCCAAATAGTGCAGTTTTGCTATCACCCTACTTCGAGTCGAATACGCGTCCTTTCCACATTGGCCGGAGGACGCGAGATGGAAATCGTCGTTGGAACACAGCAGGAGCTGGGGCAGGCGCGCTTGCTGCAGATGGACCGTTATCGTTATCGGGTATTCGTCGACACCCTGGGGTGGGAGTTAGCGTGTGATCCAGGTCGCGAGCGTGATCAGTTCGACCATGACGAGACGCTCTATGTGCTTGCCTGCAATGATCAGGAGCAGGTCATAGGCACGGCGCGCGTGTTGCCAACCAACCAACGCTACCTGCTTGCAGAGGTATTCCCGCAGTTGATGGGCGATCAGACACTGCCGTGTGATTCGCGGATCTGGGAGCTGTCGCGTTTCTCCGCCATGGATTTTGGTCTGGCCGGGCGGACCTCTGGCGGCCAATTTTCTTCCGTCGTCGCCACGCAGTTGCTGGATGCCGTGTTGCGCTGTGCGGCCGCTCGGGGCGTGCGGCAGTTGATCTCCGTGTCGCCACTAGGCATCGAGCGATTGCTGCGCCGTGCAGGCTATCGCGCCCGTCGAGCCGCGGCGCCGATGCGCGTGGGCGACCATTGGCTATTCGCTTGCTGGATCGACGTCCCGACCCAGGCCTGCACAATTGGGGAGGTTACAGATGCCGCGGACTATCGTTCAATCCACCGCGCCGCATGAACCCCCCTGGCTGCGGCCTGGACACCATCACTTGAAAGGACTTCTCCATGGATAACATTCTGGTCGTAATCGGTCATCCTGACTTGAGCAGCTCGCGGGCCAATGCCGCCATCGTCGAAGCCCTGCAAGGTAGCAATGTCACGCTGCACCCTCTGTCGGCCGCACTGGGCAGCAATGGCTTCGACATTGCCGCCGAGCAGAAGCTGCTGTGTGCCCACGAACGCATCGTGCTGCTGTTCCCGCTGTACTGGTACTCGTGCCCGGCGTTGATGAAGCGCTGGATCGACGATGTCTTCACGCCCGGTTTTGCCTATGCGCGCGGTGGTGACAAGCTGCAGGACAAGGAGTTTCTGATCGTCACCACCGTCGGGGCGCCAGCGTCCGGCTACCGTGCGGGCGGGTTCAACCGTTTTACCCTGGATGAGCTTCTGCGACCGCTGCAGCAGACCGTCGCCTACGTGAAAGGTCATTACCTGCCGCCGATTCCGTTGTTCGAGTCGGTGTTCATCGCCGATGAGCCGCTGGACGAGTCTGCGCGTGAAATCGCGGGCTTGATCACCAGCCGCCAGGAGTCACCCGACGAGGCCTACGAGAAGCTGCTGCTCAAGGCCGAATTGGCTGCCATCGCCCTGCTCCAGCAATGACAGGGGCTTGCAGATGATGCCCGCGGCCCTGATTTGCGCCCCCAAGGATGTTCGCCTGGTCGCCGAGCTTGCGCAGCTGGATTTCCTGCACTGCGCTGCGGTGCGCATCGGCGGGCGCGTCACGGCCCTGCAGGCTTACTGCGCGATGACTGCGCATATCCCGGCGTGGCTCTCTACGGCTTTTCGCCTTCGTGACTTCGTTTCCCGCCGGTTCCGTGTGGCCGACATCCATGGTTTCACACCCCGAACGGCCGAGCGGGAACCTGCGGTGGGCGAGCGCCTCGACTTCTTCACGGTGGAGGCGATCGATGCGCATCGGCTGGTGCTCACTTCGCGCGATACGCACTTGGCGGTCATGGTCTGCCTCGATCTCACGCCCGCAGGCGAGGGCGTGCAGCGCTTGAGCGTGACGACCTCCGTCCAGCGGTACAACGCCTTCGGAAGGCTTTACATGATCCCGGTCGGCCCTGCTCACGGCCCCATCGTCAAGCGCATGCTGAAGAACGCTGTGCTCGCCTTCCCCGTCGAACCCTAATAGGTAATCAACATGGAACGTCAGTTACCCCTGACTCCACAGGTCTTGCACAAAGGGACTGTGGACGACGTACTGCTCTGCGGATTTCAGGATCTTCTGCCGGCTCGTCTGACCGTCGAAGAGACCAACTTCCTGCTCGAACATCTCGATGAGCGCGGGTGTGCTGCGTTGGGCGTCCTGTATCGCGACGACGCTCAAGGTGGCCGGGTGCTTGCCAGCATTCCCACCACACTCGGGCAGGAAGATTTCGACTCCCTCGACAGTTTCGAAATGAATGCCCAGGCCTACTATGCCTTGCACGAGGGGGGCTACCGACTGTCCGCTGCGTGGCTACCGCGTCAGGTCGAGTGCTACCTGCAGAGGCGTTTCGGGTTGCCGGCAGCAGATCCGGCGTTGGTCACTCAATTGGCCGACACGCTGCACGCGCTGCCGGGTTGGACACGTGCCAACCTGTCGTCGTACGGCCTGATGAACGACACCAACAACTACTTTTTCTACAACAAGCCCCATGAGCACGTGCCTGGCCTGATGCTGATCGAAGTGGCTCGTCAGGCGATGTACCACTATTTCTATAGCCATTCGGGTTACCGGCGCGGTGAAATCTCGATCTCGATCGAAGACTTGTCCGTCTCCTTCAATAACTACACCGAGTCCACCTATGCGGTGGAGGTTGTAGTCCAGCACAGCGCTGGCGAGAAGCGCGCCCTGCCCCGGACGGTGGACAAGACCGCGATGTTCTTCCAGAACGGTAATCTGGTCACCACGCTGCGCCTGCGTGGCAGTGCGATCAAGATGCCGCTTTTCAAGCGCATGCGCACGGTCAACTTTCCGGAGAGCCACTGGTTCGCCCCCTCCAACCGCGTGTTGCCGCAGGTTTTGTTGCACACGGCGCGCGGCACGGCAGTCGAGGGGTTGCTCGAGCATGTTTCACTGCGGGCGGTGAGGTTTCGCGTGGAGGATAACGCGCAGGCCCATGAGGTGGTGCAACTGTCCATCTATGTGCGGGACATGGGTTTTCTGAGCTTTCCGATCGTCGAGTGCCGACCTTCACAACAGCCCGCGGTGCAACTGGCCGTATTCGCCAAGCTTGATCGCGCCACGCTGTCGACGCTCAAGGAAGTCATCAAGTGCCACTGCTTCCACGAGCCCTTGCAGGAACTGTTGGTGGCTGCCCTGGCAAGCAATGATGCCCAGGGCGCGCCTTGCAATGATCGGCAGAGCGGGTAACCGGCGTGGCCTCGGGATACCCGCTGACGCGCCAGTCCATCACCCTCGGACGACACCTGAACCTGAAGAACCGTGTGTACTTCGCACCCATGGGTATCGATCTGGGTCGTGAAGGTTGCCTGACGCCGCAGATGCTGACCTTCTACAAGGGCATCATCGATGGAGGCTGCGCCATGGTGGTATTGGCCAACTCCGCAGTCGATGCATCCACACGGCTGCACGAGGGAGGGTTGTGCCTGTACGAGCAGCGTCACGTCCACCACTTGGCGCCGCTGATCGACTACGGGCGGGAAAATGCCTGCCCCGTGGTCGTGCAATTGCAGCACTACGGCAGCCAGGGCGATCTGGCTCGCAGTAGCGGAGTTCTACTGGCGCCCAGCCGGGCAGTGGGTAGTCGAAGTCGTCGCGGCACGAGGGTCATGACTCACGAGGATGCCCGCAGCGTCTGTGCCCAGTTCGCCCATGCAGCACGTCTGGCGCAGCAAGCCGGCGCCCGCATGGTGCAATTGCAGGCCTCCAATGGCTACCTGTTGAGCAGCTTTCTCTCGCCCTACAGCAACCGGCGAACGGATCGCTACGGCGGCTCGCCATTGCGCCGGGCCCGCCTGCTGCTGGAGGTCATGGACGCGATCGTGGAGGCAACCCAGGGCGGCATCGACATCTCCGTTCGTCTCGGGATCGATGATTGCCTGGGTGACAAGGGGCAGCAACCGGCCCTGCTCGAGCAGGTGGTGCCTGCGCTGGAGCGTGCAGGCGTGGCGGCCTTGATGTGTTCGGCGGCAATCAAGGAAACGTTCCATTACATGCTGCGCGCCGATCCGCGTGTGCACGCCATGCTGGTGCATGGCGTGAAGCACATCCGCGAACTGACGTCGCTCCCGGTCGGCTTTGCCGGCTTCACTGGCTCGCTGGCTCAGGCCGAGGCCTTGCTCGAGCTGGGCGTCACTGACCTGGTGGGCATGAGTCGTGCCCTGTTCGCTGACAACGATCTGGTGAACAAGTCGTTGCAGGGCAAGCCGGGAAGTGTCCATGCCTGTCGATTCGAGGGCAACTGTTTCCGTGACAAGAGCAATCCCCAGCTGGATCGCGTGTACTGCTGCGTCAATGACCGGTACAAGCGGCCAGCCTCTATTCGATATGACTAAGGAGAGTCCAGATGCAGTTTCAGGGAAAGACCATCGTTGTCACCGGTGGCAGCAGTGGTATCGGCCTGAGCATTGCCCGGCGGCTGAGCGAGGAGGGGGCGCGCGTCGTTGTGCTTGGGCGCAGCCTGGAGAAGGGGCGTTCGGCGCTTGAGCAACTGGGCGCGCAGGCCAGTTTCATTCCGTGCGATGTAGCTGAGCCTGGCGCGGTGCGCGATGCCTTCGCCGAGATCGAGGCGCGTTTCGGCGGACTCGACCATGCCGTCAATGCCGCGGGTATCACAGCACCGTATGCGCAGGTCGCCGACCTTCAGGTACAGGACTGGGAGCGGGTCGTGCGTATCAATCTGAGCGGCCCGTTGTATTGCCTGCAACATGAGTTGCGGTTGATCGCCAGGAAGGCAGGCGGCTCGATCGTCAATCTGTCCTCCTGCGCGGGGGTGATGGCCATGCCCAACCAGGCTGCTTATGTGGCGAGCAAGGCAGGGCTCAACGCCCTGACCCAAGTGGTGGCGATGGAGAATGCCTGCGACCGCGATGGGCGCCATGCAGTGCGTGTCAATGCGGTAGCGCCAGGGCCGATTCTTGGCGGGATGAACTCTCCGGAGCGGCTGGCGGCCAATCCTGCGGGCACCGAGCGCAAGATCAACGCTACGGTCATGAAGCGCTTCGGCGAGGCAGGCGAGGTGGCTGCTGCAGTGTTGTTCCTGCTTGGCGACGGCGCCAGCTACATGACTGGCAGCGTGTTGAGCGTCGATGGCGGCTACCACATCGGCAAGTTCGAGTGAGGCACTGATGGCTCACATATTCATTACGGGCGTCAGTTCGGGCATCGGGCTGGCACTGGCCAGGTTACACCTGGAGCGGGGCGATGAGGTCTGGGGTATTTCGCGACGGGTACCAACGGCGCTGCTGGAGCACCCACGCATGCATTTCCGGGCGCTGGATCTTTGTGCGGGCGAGGCTGTCCAGCCTGTTCTGCAGGCCTTCATCGGTGAGACGACGTTCGAAACGGCCTACCTTAATGCCGGAACATTCGGCAGCGCGCCGGAGCTTGCGAGCAATACGCCAGTGGAGTCCTTCCGCTCGGTGCTGGAGCTCAACCTGGTGGCGGTGAAATGGGTGCTTGACCTGCTGCTGTGCCGACAGGCCAAGGTTAGCCAGGTGGTGTTCTCGGCCTCGGTTTCAGGCATTCGTCAGCGCGCAGGCATGCTTTCCTACAGTGTCTCCAAGGCCGCCCTCAACGCCCTGGCCAAGGTCTACCAGCTGGAGAATCCGCAGGTGTTCTTTGCGGTGCTGGGGTTATGCAATGTCGCCACCACGGTGGCGCAAACCATCCTGCAGGCCGACGAGCGCTTTCCCGAACTGGTGGCCTTGCGAGAGCGCTCGACGCAGCCGGGGTACATCGTCAGTGCGCAACAACGCGCCGCGCAAATCGTCGAACTGCTTGGTCGACGTCACGCGATCGCGCTGCAATCAGGACAATTCTACGAAGTCAGAGCGCTTCTCGAACGCATGCACATGGAGGTTTGCCAATGAATCAATCCCGTTACGCCAACATCGTCCGGATCGGCGCTGTATATGACATCGTCGCCACCCTGCCATTTGCCGTTCCACTGCTGAGTGCCTGGGCATTCCAGCTTTTTGCCGGGCTCGATGCCTGGCTTGGCCTGGGGACGTCCTTCAGTGTGCTCGACCCAACCTCGATGTTCTTCATCAATCTAGGCGCCCTGGCTTATGTCATCTGGGGTGTGGCGCGCCTGCGCGAACCTTCGGTGGCCAATGGTCGGCTCGATGCGCTGCTGCGTCTATTGGTCGTCGGTCTGCAGATGGTGGCTCTGAGCCAGGGAGCGACGCCGATCCTTTGGGGGCTGGCGGTGGTTCTTTCGGTTTTCGCGGTATTGCAGTTGCGCAGACCGAACCATGCCGTCAGTGCCGGACCGGAAAAACGCGCGCTGGGCTATTGAATGGCTGGGCCCGGGCTGCCTGCGCCCGGGCCTCGATGCTACGCCTTGTTCAGGTACATCCGTGTCGTCAGCAGGTATACCGGCAATCCCGATACCAGGATCAGCAGCGCCGCGTAGGGCGCGGCGGCCGCGAACTCGACATTGGCAGTGTGCGCCCAGACTTCCGTGGCCAGGGTGGTCATGCCGGTCGGGCTGAGCAGCAAGGTCGCGGTCAGCTCCTTCATGGCATCCAGGAACACCAGGGCGAAGGCCGCAGCCAGGGCCGGGAAGATGATCGGTAGCGTGACCCGGCAGAATGCCGCGAAGCTGCTGGCGCCCAGGGTGCGGGCGGCTTCCTCGAGCGTTGGCGAGGCCTTGTTCAGCGCTGTGCGCACTGGCGCCTGGGCCAGCGGCAGGAAGAGCAGGGCGTAGGCCAGGATCAGCAGCGCAGTGGTCTGGTAGAGCGCTGGCACGTAGTGCAGGGCGAAGAACACCAGGGTCAGTGCGATCACCAGGCCGGGAAGCGCATGCAGCAGGTAGGGCAGGCGTTCGGCCCAGATCGCCAGGCGGCCTTTATAGCGCACCACCAGGAAGCTGATCGGCAATGCCAGCACTACGCAGAAGCCAGCACCGCCCAGCGATACCGACAGGGAGGTCAGCAAGGCCTTGCCGATCGCCGCCGCCGGGAAGGCTGCCGACGAGCCGACACTCAGCCAATAGCCAAGCATGGCCAGCGGAATGCCGCTGCCCAGCACCGCCAGCCCGAGACAGAACAGCTGTGCCGGCAGGCTCCAGCCTTTGAGGCGCAAGGGCTGTGCCCGACGCGCCACGCCCTGGCCGATGCGCACGTGGCGGGCCTTGCCGCGCACGCGCAGCTCCAGCCAGAGCATCACCAGGCACAGTGCGAGCAGCACAGCCGAGAGCATTGCGGCGTTGGCGTTGCTGAACTCCAGTTCGAACTGCTGGTAGATCGCCGTGGTGAAGGTCTGCAGGCCGAGGATCGACAGTGCGCCGAACTCCACCAGCATGTGCAGGGCGATCAGCAGCGCGCCGCCGAGCATGGCGGGCCACAGCAATGGCAGGGTGACCTTGAGGAACACGCCCCAGCGGCTGCAACCGAGGGTGCGCGCCGACTCCTCCAGCGAGGTGTCGAGGTTGCGCAAGGTTGCCGCCACCGGCAGGAACACCAGCGGATACTTCGACAGCGCCATGACCAGGATCGCCCCGCCGAGCCCTTCGAAGTCCGAGCTCAGCGACACCCAGGTAAAGCTGCTGACGAACGAAGGTACGGCAAACGGCAGGCACAGCACCACGCCCCACAGGCGGCGCCCGCGCAGGTCGCTGCGTTCGAGCAGCCAGGCCAGCGCCAGGCCGACCACCATGCACACCAGGGTGACCCCCACCATCAGCAGCAAGGTGTTGCGCAGCAACCCCCACACGAACGGGCGCCAGAGCAGGCGCAGGGCTTCATGCAAGCCGGCTTCCCAGGCCTTGATGGCGACATACAGCAGTGGCAGCAGGCTCATCGCCACCAGGAACAGCACAGGCAGCACCACCCACACGGAGGGGCGCTTGCGGCGTGGCACGAAGCGTACCAGGGCCGGATCGGGCGCGGCGGCAGTCATCAGAGCAGACCGACCTCACGTTCGAGCTCGATGGCTTCTTCGGCATTGCCAAGGTCGGCCGGGCTGATCGTCGGTGGACGCAGCTCTTCGAACGGCTTCAGGCCGCGATCGGAGACCATGCCTTTGTGCAGGGGATATTCGGCGGTGGTCTGGGTGATCACGCGCTGGCCTTCTTCGCTGGCCATCCAGTTGAGCAGTGCCTGGGCTTCCTTGGGATGCTTGCTGGCCTTGACGGCCGCGGCGCCGGAGATGGTCACCAGGTTGCCGGCGTCACCGTCGGCCAGGTAGTAGAGCTTGGAGTCGAGCTTGCCGCGCTCGCGCTCCAGGGCGTACCAGTAATAGTTATTCACCAGCACGGCAGCGACTTCGCCTTTTTCCACTGCTTTCAGTGCAACCATGTTGTTGGTGTAGGTCTTGCCGAACGCCTTCAGGCCGGTGAGCCATTCTTCGGTGGCTTCGCGGCCGTGCATCTTGAGGATGGCGACGGCCTGCTCCTGGAAGGCGCCACTGGTCGGCACGTAACCGACGCGGCCATCCCACTCGGGATCGGCAAAGTCCATCACGGTGGTGGGGAGGTCTTTCTCGTCGATCTTCTTCGGGTTGTAGACCACCACGCGGGTGCGCGCGGTCACGCCCATCCAGGTGCCGTTGGCGCCCACGTATTCCTTGGGCAGCATGTCCAGCGTGGCGTCGTCGATCTTCGCCAGCAGGCCCAGTTCGCCCAGGTTGTTCAGTGGCGGGGATTCTTCGGTGTAGATGATGTCGGCGGGCGAGCGCGCGCCTTCCTCGATGATCTGGCTGGCCAGCTGATTGCTGCTGCCCTTGCGGATATTGATGTGGATACCGGTCTTGGCCTCGTAGGCCTTGGCGATGGCGTCGCCGATTTCCTTGTGCTGGCCGTTGTACATGGTCAGCGTGACCGGTTCGTCTGCCAGGGCGGCCGGCGCGCCAATCACCAGGCCCAGGACAGCGGCGGCCAGGGTGCGCATCAGCGGTTTCGGGCGGATCGTCATGCGGGTACTTCCTCGCTTACGGCTACATATTTCGAAACAATGGTAAACGAAATCGTTTCTCATGTGGCCGTATGAAGGCAAATAGTCGAGGGGAGGCGGATGCGGGGGCAGTGGGGAGCAAAAATCGCAGGCAAGAAAAAACCCACTAGCAAGCTAGTGGGTTTTTATATGGTGCCCAGGAGAAGACTCGAACTTCCACGACCGTTAAGTCACTGATACCTGAAACCAGCGCGTCTACCAATTCCGCCACCTGGGCAAAGCTTTTACATCTACTGCATGAAACTTGAATCGTGTTGCTGAATGACAGAAAAATCTGCTATCTATCACTCGAAATATTTGGTGCCCAGGAGAAGACTCGAACTTCCACGACCGTTAAGTCACTGATACCTGAAACCAGCGCGTCTACCAATTCCGCCACCTGGGCACACATTTTGTCGAGGTCACATGATGCTTTACATCAGGTTTCATCTCAACTACAACGTCGGCTGTCCGTCGTTGTGGTGCGCACTATACGGATGCCCCTGAGGGCTGTAAAGCCCCGGATCGAAAAAAATTTCAAAAAATTCAAGTTGTTGATTCCAGTGACCTAATGCCGCTGCCGGGGTGCCCCGCAGGGGCTGTCCAAGGCAAAGATTTCCGGTTTCAATACGCCTATGCCAGAATTCCTATCTATATACCCCAAGGTGAACCCCTTCTGATGGCCGATTGGCAATCCCTCGATCCCGAGGCCGCTCGCGAAGCGGAAAAATACGAGAATCCCATCCCCAGCCGTGAGCTGATCCTGCAGCGCCTTGCCGACCGTGGCGAACCCGCCGCGCGCGAGGAGCTGGCGGCAGAGTTCGGTCTGTACGAAGAAGACCAGATCGAAGCCCTGCGCCGCCGTCTGCGCGCGATGGAGCGTGATGGTCAGCTTATCTATACCCGGCGCGGCACCTATGCCCCGGTAGACAAGCTCGATCTGATCTGCGGCCGCGTCTCCGGCCACCGCGATGGCTTCGGCTTCCTGATCCCCGACGACGGCAGCGAAGACCTGTTCCTCAGCCCTGCGCAGATGCGCCTGGTGTTCGACGGCGACCGCGGCCTTGCCCGCGTGTCCGGTGTCGATCGCCGTGGCCGCCGCGAAGGCGTGCTGGTCGAGATCATCTCCCGCGCCCATGAAAGCGTGGTTGGCCGCTACTTCGAAGAAGGCGGCATCGGCTATGTGACCCCCGACAACCCGAAGATCCAGCAGGAAGTGCTGGTGACTGCGGGGCGCAACGGCGGCGCCAAGATCGGCCAGTTCGTCGAGATCAAGATCACCCACTGGCCGACCCCGCGGTTCCAGCCGCAAGGTGATGTGGTCGAGGTGATCGGTAACTACATGGCGCCGGGCATGGAGATCGATGTCGCCCTGCGCAGCTACGACATCCCCCACGTCTGGCCCAAGGACGTGATCAAGGAAGCGCGCAAGTTCCGCTCCGAAGTCGAAGAGAAGGACAAGGAAAAGCGCATCGACCTGCGCCACCTGCCGTTCGTCACCATCGACGGCGAGGACGCCCGCGACTTCGACGACGCCGTCTATTGCGAGCCGCTGGGCAAGCTGCGCCTGTTCTCCGGCGGCTGGCGCCTGTACGTGGCGATCGCCGACGTTTCCAGCTACGTGCGCCTGGGCTCGGCCCTGGACGTCGAGGCCCAGCAGCGTGGCAACTCGGTGTACTTCCCCGAGCGTGTGATTCCGATGCTGCCCGAGGAACTCTCCAACGGTCTGTGCTCGCTGAATCCGCATGTCGATCGCCTGGCCATGGTCTGCGAGATGACCATCAACAAGGCCGGCCAGATGGTCGACTACCAGTTCTACGAAGGCGTGATCCACTCCCATGCGCGTCTGACCTACAACAAGGTCAGCAGCATGCTCGAGCACTCCCGCACCCGCGAGGGCAAGGCCCTGCGCGAGGAGTACAGCGCGGTACTACCGGACCTCAAGCACCTCTACGCGCTGTACAAGGTGCTGGTCGATGCCCGTCATACCCGTGGTGCGATCGACTTCGAAACCCAGGAAACCCGGATCATCTTCGGCGAAGACCGCAAGATCGACGAAATTCGTCCGACCGTGCGCAACGACGCCCACAAGCTGATCGAGGAATGCATGCTGGCGGCCAACGTCGCCACTGCCGAGTTCCTGCAGAAGCACAACGTGCCGTCTCTGTACCGCGTGCACGATGGGCCGCCACCGGAGCGCCTGGAAAAACTGCGCGCCTTCCTCGGTGAGCTGGGTCTGTCGCTGCACAAGGGCAAGGACCCCTCGCCGAAGGACTACCAGGCCCTGCTGGCGAGCATCGCCGGGCGCCCGGACTTCCACCTGATCCAGACCGTCATGCTGCGTTCGCTGAGCCAGGCGGTGTACAGCACCGAGAACAATGGCCACTTCGGCCTGAACTACGAGGCGTACACCCACTTCACCTCACCGATCCGCCGTTACCCGGACCTGTTGGTGCACCGCGCCATTCGTAGCGTGATCCGCTCGAAGATCGACACCCCGCACGTCAAGCGCGCCGGTGCGATGAGCATTCCCAAGGCGCGGATCTACCCGTACGACGAGAACAGCCTCGAGCAGATGGGCGAGCAGTGCTCGATGACCGAGCGCCGCGCCGATGAAGCTACCCGCGACGTGGTCAACTGGCTCAAGTGCGAATACATGCGCGACCGCGTGGGTGAGACTTTCCCAGGCGTGATCACCGCAGTGACCGGTTTCGGCCTGTTCATCGAGTTGACCGACATCTATGTCGAAGGCCTGGTGCACGTCAGTGCGCTGCCGGGCGATTACTACCACTTCGATCCTGTGCACCACCGCCTGGCCGGTGAGCGTACCGGTCGCAGCTTCCGCCTGGGCGACACCATCGAAGTGAAGGTGATGCGCGTCGACCTCGAGCAGCGCAAGATCGACTTCGAACTTTCCGAGGCCGCGATCAAGGCACCGGGCGGCCGCAAGCCGCGTAGCGAATCGGCTGACGCCGGCAAGCCTGCGACCACCAAGGGTGCGGCCAAGTCCGAGCCGGCAGCGGCCACCGAGGCGAGGATCTCGCCCAAGCCGCGCAGTCGCAAGAGCGAAGCTTCTGAAGCCTACTTCCCGAAAGACGCCGTGCAGCGCAACGCCGAAGTGCGCAAGAGCCGCGAGATGAAGAAGGCGCTGATGGGGGATGCGCGGCAGCACACCAGCAGCAAGGCCGAGAAGGGCAGCAAGGCTGCGGGCAAGACCAAGCATCGCAAAGGCCCGTCGAAGTCCGGCGCGCCACGTAAGGGCAAGAGCGGCAAGTCATGAGTCAGCTGGAAAAAATCTACGGCGTCCATGCCGTGCAGGCGTTGCTGCAGCACCATCCCAAGCGGGTCAAGCAGATCTGGTTGTCGGAAGGGCGGAGCGAGCCGCGTCTTCAGGCGCTGCTGGCGCTGGCTGCAGAAAACCGCGTTGCGGTCGGCCAGGCCGAGCGCCGTGAGCTGGACGCCTGGGTCGAGGGCGTGCACCAGGGTGTGGTCGCCGAGGTGAGCCCAAGCCAGGTGTGGGGCGAGGCGATGCTCGAGGAGTTGCTCGAGCGCACCGAGACGCCGCCGCTGATCCTGGTGCTCGACGGTGTCACCGACCCGCACAACCTCGGCGCCTGCCTGCGCACCGCCGATGCTGCGGGCGCAACTGCCGTGGTGATTCCCAAGGACAAGTCGGCCACGCTGACAGGCGTGGTGCGCAAGGTCGCCTGTGGCGCTGCCGAGGTGATCCCGCTGGTGGCCGTGACCAACCTGGCGCGCACCCTGGAGAAACTCCAGCAGCGCGGCCTGTGGGTGGTCGGCACTGCTGGCGAAGCGGAGCAGGAGATCTACCAGCAGGACCTCACCGGTCCGCTGGTGATGGTCATGGGCGCAGAAGGCAAGGGCATGCGCCGCCTGACCCGTGAGCATTGCGACTTCCTGGTGAAGCTGCCGATGGCTGGTAGTGTCAGCAGTCTGAACGTCTCGGTGGCGACCGGGGTTTGCCTGTTCGAGGCGGTGAGGCAGCGTCAGGCCACGCGTTGAGGGTCTGAAGCGGCGGTGATGCTTTCGCGGGCAAGCCCGCGAAAGCATCACCGCCGCGTTCA